>JAKEEN010000137.1 GCA_022616575.1 Flammeovirgaceae bacterium | reverse complement strand
TTGTTGATAACAAAACGGGATGTGCTGAGTTAGTGATGGACCCATCTAATCCGAATAAACTTTTTGCCAACATGTGGGAACACAGAAGATGGCCCTGGTTCTTCAAATCAGGCGGACCAAGTTCTGGTTTGCACGTAACCTATGATGGTGGGAAGACCTGGAAAAAATTAACAGATAAAGATGGCTTGCCTGAGGGTGATGTTGGTCGAATGGGTTTAGCAATTGCGCGCAGCAATACAAATGTTGTTTATGCATTGATTGAAGCGAAGAAAAATGCCTTATATCGGTCTGATGATGGCGGAGTGAAATGGAAAATGGTAAGCGAAAATGCCCAAGCAAATATTAACGGCCGCCCATTTTACTTCTGGGAGATTTATGTGGATCCGAAAAATGAAAACAGGATTTACTCCTTACACACGTTCATCTCAATCAGTGAAGATGGCGGAAAATCTTTTCAACAGTTAGTTGGATGGAAAGTGCACCTCGATCATCATGCCTGGTGGATCAACCCGGAAGATCCGACCTTGATCTATGATGGAAATGATGGTGGCTTCAACATCAGCCGTGATATGGGGAAGAGCTGGACGTTCATCGAAAATATTCCTGTCGGTCAATTTTATCATATCAACATTGATATGTCGCATCCATATAATGTGTATGGCGGCATGCAAGACAACGGTTCATGGGCTGGGCCGGCATACGTTTGGCGCAGGGCAGGTATTCGAAATTCATATTGGCAGGAAATTTCTTTTGGTGATGGGTTTGATGTTTCACCCGATCCTGATAATAATCGGTTCGGGTACTCCATGTCGCAAGAAGGATACCTGGTAAGATGGGATCGTGAAACGGGGCAAAGCGATTTTATCAGGCCTACTCATCCTGATGCAAATGTAAAATTGCGTTACAATTGGAACTCGGGCCTTGCTCAAGACCCATTTGACAAATCGACTATTTATTACGGAAGTCAGTTCTTGCACAAGAGCAGTAATAAAGGAGCAAGGTGGGAGGTGATTTCCGGAGACCTTACGACCAACAACCCTGAAAAATTAAAACAAGACGAAAGCGGAGGCATTACCATGGACGCAACCGGTGCTGAAAATCATTGCACCATTTTAACGATTGAACCCAGCACCAAACAGCAGGGAATAATTTGGGTTGGTACCGATGACGGTAATGTACAAGTAACGCGCGATGGCGGCAAAACATGGACAAACACAACGCCTAAAATTGCAGGAGCGCCAAAAAATGCATGGGTTCCTCAAATTAAAGCATCATCGTATAACGAAGGAGAAGCATTTGTTGTGATCAATAACTATCGCCAGTTTGATTTCAAACCCTATTTATTCCGTACAAAAGATTTTGGTGCCACATGGGAATCGCTTGTTACACCGGCACAGGTTGGAGAGAATAATCATACGCTTGCAATCGCCCAAGATCCTGTTGAACCGAAATTGTTATTCTTAGGAACAGAAAACGGATTGTGGGTGAGTATTAATGAAGGAAAAAACTGGACACGCTGGACAAATGATTTTCCGGCAGGTGTTCCTACCATGGATTTAGTAATCCATCCGCGAGAACACGATTTGGTGATCGGTACTTTTGGCCGCGCTATTTATGTGTTGGATGACATCAGGCCCCTCAGGGAACTCGTTAAGAATGGTTCGCAGATTTTAGGCAAGCCAATTCACTTGTTCGCGCCCCCAGATGCATATTCTGTCGAAGTACAACAACCGGAAGGTCCGCGTTTTGACGCTGATGCTATTTATAATGGACAAAACCGTTCGCTTGGTGCTTTAATTTCTTACGTGATCAATAAACCAGAAGAGAAGAAGGAAGAGAAATCTGTGGATACCTCTGTCAAATTGAAAAAAGATACAAAGACAGAGCCACCAAAAACAGATATCAAGAAAGAGGAGACACCAAAAATAAAATACGACTCCATCACTTTTCAGGTATTTAATGCTAAGAACGAATTGATCAGAACAATAAAACAAAAAGCACCTGACGATAACGGACTGAATCGTATGTCGTGGAGCTTAAATCAGAAGGGAGTTCGTGGTCCATCGCGCGATAAACCACGACCAGGTGCACCAGAGCCAGTTGGACTCACGGTACTGCCGGGAACCTATAAATTGAAACTCACCTTCGGTGATAAAAAGGATTCAACAATGATCACCGTAAAAGATGATCCAAGGTTTACTACACCTGTATCCATACTCGAAGCCCGGTTTGCTTTGTTAAAAGATTTGGAGAACTTAACAGAGTTAGCTTCGAAGGCAACCGATCGGTTGAGAGAGTCCTTAGAGCTGGTTAACGAATTGGAAAAGAAGTTGAAAGAAACCAAGAAAGAAGAATTCAAAGACGCGAAAGACAAAACCAAAGCCTTAAAAGATTCGATCAATGCCTTGTTTGATGCTTTCCTCGGGAAGAAAGATGAACGACAAGGACTTCTCTATGATTATATTACCCCTGTTTCCAGAATTTCATCAGCGGAGCAGTATATTGGTTCGATGCGCGGACCGCTTAATGAAACTGACCAGCGGGTAAAGAAACAAGCTGAAGAAAAAGTTATGGAAGTGATAACGAAGGTAAATGGTTTTTATGAAACGAATTGGAAAGAGTACCGTACACTGATGGAAAAAGTTTCGTTGCCGTTGTTTAAAGACTATGAAACCCTTAAGAAATAAGCCGTTGGTTTGGAGCCAAGAGCACCGGCAGGCTCCATGTAGCTCGAAGCTGTGGCTTGAAACTCAAAGCTTTTCAATATTTTTACTCATGATTAACGTCTCTCAACTTTCCTTTTCATACAACCTGACAAACTCAATTCGCTTTCCTGATTTTAGCATTAATAAAGGTGAGCATTGCTTGTTGTTAGGCGAATCGGGTAGTGGTAAGACAACCTTGCTTCATTTAATGGGTGGCCTTTTACGTGGGTACTCAGGTGAAATCAGGATTAAGGATAAAGAAATTTCAACTTTATCAGAATCCGCACTTGATCACTTCAGGGCACAATCGATGGGGTTTATTTTCCAAAAGAATCATTTAATTCAGGCGTTGAATGTCAAGCAGAATTTGTTGCTTGCTCCTTATTTGGGCGGACAAAAACAGGATACACAACGCGTTGATGAAGTGCTGGGTGAATTAGACTTAACTCATAAGAAAAATACAAAGGTTTCAGAATTAAGTCAGGGACAGGCTCAGCGCGTAGCCATCGGAAGGTCTGTTATCAATAATCCCTCCATCATTTTAGCAGATGAACCCACCTCTGCACTTGACGACACAAATTGTAAACGCGTGATCGATTTATTGTTGGCCGTTGCCAATCATCATCAGTCAACATTGGTAATTGCTACGCATGATTATCGAATAAAAGATCACATTAAAAAACAGATACAGCTTTCATCGACTTCTCAACAACTTGCTTACTAACCAAATAACGAATAATCGTTTCATGAATTTGTTCTCACTAGTTTGGAATTATTTGAAAGCAAAGCCGCTTAACACCTCATTGAATATTCTCCTGCTGAGTTTAGGCATAGCAGTCATTACAATTCTGTTACTATTCAATAATCAATTAACTGAAAAAATTGAACAAAATGCGCGAGGCATTGATTTAGTGGTGGGTGCAAAGGGTAGCCCTCTCCAATTAATTCTGTGTAATATTTTTCACATTGACTTTCCTACCGGTAATATCAAATTAAATGAAGCAGAGAAAATTGCTAAGAACAGACTGGTGAAGAGTGCCATTCCACTTGCTTTAGGCGATAGCCATGAAGGGTTTCGTATTGTAGGAACAAACAAGTCTTATGCTGATTTGTACGATGCACAATTAGCTACCGGTGATTGGTGGATAGTGGAAATGGAAGTTGTGCTCGGGAGTTTTGTTGCTCAAAAACTCAATCTTAACATAGGCGATCGTTTTGCCAGTACTCACGGACTTACAAGAGGTGGCCACGCGCACGAAGAGCAACAATTTGTTGTGAAAGGAATTTTGAATCCAACAACGTCAATTGCTGATAACCTTATATTCACCAGCGTAGAGAGTATTTGGCATGTGCATGAGGAGCATGCTGAAGAAGAATATCATGAAAGGGATTCAATTACAAATCCATCAAGGTTGGTACCCTCAATCGAAGCAAATGATTCAACAAGGGAAATTACGTCTCTTTTAGTGGAGTACCGTTCTCCGATGGCCGCTATACAACTTCCTCGATTTGTAAATAGTCAAAGTAGCCTGCAAGCTGCTTCACCCGCTTTTGAAACAGCGAGGTTGTTTACAATTCTTGGTGTGGGCGTTGATGTGTTGATGGCGCTTGCATATGTGCTTATTTTTATTTCTGCGTTAAGTATTTTTATCGCCCTCTACAATTCGTTGAAAGAAAGACGGTATGATTTGGCCATCATGCGCTCCATGGGGGCATCACGAAAGAAAATTTTAACTTCCATTCTACTTGAAGGGATTACGATTACGTTTCTTGGATCGTTAGTTGGATTGGTCTTAGGCCATGGAATCTTAATACTGGCGGCTTCGTTCATAATGGAAGCACAAAAGGCTGGTATTACCGGACTTGTCTTTTATCAGCAAGAGGGTGTAATTTTGGCGGGAAGTTTGTTGTTAGGATTTGTCTGTGCATTAATTCCAGCTTGGCAGGCTTACCGAACCGACATATCGAAAGTATTGGCGGGAAACTGAGAATAATGTTGTGATTTGATAAT
>JAKEEN010000136.1 GCA_022616575.1 Flammeovirgaceae bacterium | reverse complement strand
GGTTTGTTCGGACTGGTTGTTAATGAGGCATTCCAGTTAAAACGCAATTTAGGATCACCCTTCATAGCCAATGGCTGAATTGTTTTCGCCTGATCTTTTACAGGATCATAGCGCCAAACATTTTCAGCGCCCTGCATTTCAGAATTTTTAAAATAAGTCTTTACAAAGTCTTTTTAGCGGATAAACCGTATAAGCGGTAATATCAGTTGCCAACTGGTCGGTTAAATTACAAAGACGCTGATAAATAATCATGAGGGCACATCGGTCAACTAATTTTTTGCACTTTGCGTTAGTTTAAAATCTTAAAATATCATTTTGGTAATGAACCGTGTTTTTATTGTTTTCGTCTGGATTTTATCGTTTCAGTCCCTCAACGCCCAGATCCTTCAGCCGGCTAAGTGGTCTGCTTCTGCGTCTGCCAGTAATGTCAAGCTTGGCGATGAACTGGAAATTATTTTCAATGTAAAGATTGACCCCACCTGGTATTTGTATTCAACAGAATTTCCATGTGAAGACGGACCGTTAAAAACGGAATTTATTTTCAAGGAAGATCCAAGTTACCAACTGGTGGGTAAAGTGGTTCCTATTAATCCGGTTGATAAGTATGATGAGATTTTTGAATGCGATGTAAAGGTTTTTAAAAAGACAGCCGAATTCAGGCAACGAATTAAAGTTCTATCAAAAGACTTAACAATAGCGGGAGAGTACAACTACCAGGTCTGTACCGAAGTGGATGGCAAGTGCATTCCGGGGGACGGAGAGTTTTTGGTAAATAATGTCGAGGTCACAGGTAAGGCACCAGCACAGATCAAAGAACAACGAGCGGAAAAGGAAAAGGGTACCGGTTACCAGTTGCCGGTAACCGGTAACGATTCAATAAAGGAAGAGAAGTTGGAAAGTTCTGGCACTACCTATGAAGAGATAAAAGGCCCGCAACTTGACGAAGCATTATTGAAAGAAAGCCCGGAGCAAAAATCTCTTTGGGCTTTTTTGTTAGTTTCTTTTTTGGCAGGTCTTGCGGCTTTACTTACACCTTGTGTATTCCCGATGATCCCCATGACGGTTACATTTTTTACGGGGCAGGGCAGATCAAAATTTCAAGCGTTGATTTATGGGTTTTTCATCATTTTAATTTATTCAATCGCGGGTGCAGCAGTGGCTCCATTAATGGGCCCTGAAACGGCTAATCACCTTTCAACCGAGTGGCTGCCTAATATCATTTTCTTTTTGGTGTTTGTGATTTTTGGGTTATCATTTTTAGGGTTGTTTGAAATCACATTGCCTGGAACGTTTATTACAAAGGTGGATCGTCAGGCGGAAAAAGGCGGACTCACCGGAGTCTTCTTTATGGCATTTACCATTGTGTTAGTTTCATTTTCTTGTACGGGTCCGATTGTCGGCAGTATTTTAGTTTCTTCTGCAGGTGGTGAAATACTAAAGCCGGTTTTGGGAATGTTTGCCTTTTCATTGGCGTTTGCAATTCCCTTTACGCTCTTTGCATTTTTTCCGGGTTGGATGAAGTCGCTGCCTAAGTCTGGTGGTTGGTTAAATGCAGTTAAAGTTGTTTTAGGATTTTTAGAGTTAGCCCTTGCATTCAAATTCTTAAGCATAGCCGACCAGGCATTTCACTGGGGAATTCTTGATCGCGAGATTAACATCGCTATCTGGATCGTAATTAGTTTGTTAATCGGACTTTACCTGATGAAAGCGTTTCGAATGCCGGGCGATACGGGGAAGGATGCAGAAGACAAAACGATTAGCGTACCGCGTGTGGTAATGGCCATTGGTATGTTCACATTTGTATTGTACCTCGTTCCCGGCATGTGGGGAGCTCCGCTTAAAGCATTGGCAGGCTACTTGCCTCCGCTATACACGCATGATTTTGACTTAATATCAACATCAAAAGGAAATGCCGGTAACCAGATTTGTGATGTTCCAAAATATTCTGACTTTCTCCATTTGCCTCATGGCCTTAATGGCTACTTCGATTACAAACAGGCTTTGGCTTGCGCGCGTCAGCAGAACAAGCCACTGTTCATTGATTTTACAGGCCACGGCTGTACGAACTGTCGAGAAATGGAGGCCGTGGTGTGGAGTGACCCCCTTGTGCTTGAGCGGTTGAAAAATGATTATGTGGTGGTTGCCCTTTACGTAGATGATAAGACTCAATTACCCGAAGCTGATTGGTACACCTCATCGTATGACAACAAGGTGAAAAAAACGATTGGCAAGCAGAATGCCGACTTACAGATCACAAATTTGAAGAATAATGCCCAACCTTTTTATGTGCTGCTGGGTGCCGATGAAAAAGTGCTTGTGTCCCCGTATGGATATAATAAGAGCGTAGATGGTTTTGTAAAATTCCTGGATGAAGGAAAGAAGAAGTACAAAGAGTTGTATCGATAAGTATGTTAGAATTAATGCGTGCCGTTGCAGGTAAATTCTACATGAAACGTTGATCCAACACCCGGCTCAGATTCACACCATACCTTTCCGTTCATTAACTCAACATACTTTTTTACGATGGAAAGGCCAAGGCCGATAGAACTCTCGCCTGCGGTTGGCCGTGTACTCAGTTTTCTGAATTTTTTAAACAGCAAATCAAGTTCTTCTTTAGCCAGGCCCGGCCCCTGATCTTTTACCGAAATTTTAATCTTACCCTGTGTTTCGGTTAAAAGCACCTCAACCGTTTTCCCTTTTTCAGAGAACTTAAGGGCATTCGAAATCAGGTTTTCAAAAACCTGCGTTAAAAAAAGAATATCCCCCGAAATAGAAACATTCTCACTGTTCGACAAGCGGAGTTGAATATTCTTTCTTTCTGCTTCATTTTGAAAACTTTTTACAACCCCGGCAACAAGGGGTGTTACCTCGATTTTTTCGTTTGAAATTTTGGTACGATTGTGCTCCAGAGAATCAAGGTCAAGTATGTTGGTGATCATTTTGTTCAATCGCTGCGTAGAGTCATTAATATTTTGTGCTAACTGCTGTTGATCGTTTGAAAGTGAGTTGGTAAGGGATAGGAGTTGTGCCATGCCTTGCACATGATTGATGGGTGTTCGCATGTCATGAGCCAAAATTTTTATCAGGTTGTCTTTTTCCTCATCTAAAGCAAGCAGGTGCTCATTCTGCCGCTTAATTTCAATTTGTTGCTGCTTCTTTTTGCGATAAAGTAAGACGATGATTAAAAGGGAAGTCAGGCTGATAGCGAGCAAGGTGATAAGTAAGTTACGGGCCTGTGTTTCTGTTTCGAGTTGTTTTTTCTTATCCAGCAAATCGAGGTACTGAATTTCTTTTTCTTTGGTAAGTAAAGTAATCGGGTCGTTAGAATTCAACGATAAGTTCTCCACCATCCGGTAGAGTTCCGGATCTATATAGTTGCTGATGATCTTCTCTAACTCAACCTTAAAGAGGGGGTCGGCAAAAAATTCATTGAAAGGTTCGTGCCATGAACTTCCTTCCGGCATAATCAGCGCATAGCCCTCGCGAATAATGGGGAACATGTTTTGTCTTTTCACACGCATGGAAGGATTTTGTTTGAACAAAATCATGTACACCGGCAAATCAATGAAACCAAAGGTATTCTCTGTGTTCTCCATCGAGAGCAAGACATTCTCACTGCTGGGTATGTATTCAATTTTAAAATTGAGGTCTCCCGCTTCTTTTAACCTCAGCAGGTCTTGCTCATAAGTAGTATGCTTGATGGTGAGCGCAGTCAGGGTTGAAAATACTTTATTAAACTCCTCAATACTTCGAACTACGGGCACATTATGACTGGAGATCAATACAGAAATATCGGCAAGATACGGAGGGGTGAAGTCAACCTTCTTTTGCCGGTCGGGGGTAATAGAAAAGAACGAAGCACCAAAAGTTCCTTCCGTTCTTTCATTTTGTATGTGCTCAAACACACCACCAAAAGTTTCCCCTTCCGCCCAATCAACAGTGAGATCAACCTCGTGTTTTTCTTTTAAATATTTTTTGAATCTATTAATAATATCAAATTCTATTCCGCCAAGACTTCCATCTTCATTTTGATAAATAAAGGGTTGTGATTTATACCAGTACACAGTAATGCTTCCCTTTCCGGCTTTTTTTGTTTCATGCCATGTAATAGGTATGTGCGTGGTATCGGCAGAAGCTGCTGCCGGCATAAGGGGTACAAGGCCCCACAAAATCATGAAAACTTTAACCCTGCCTTGCATGCACTAAAAATAGAAAAATCATATAGAGAACCGAAAGTATCTTTACTTAAATAAATCATTGCAAACGGATTTTTTGTTAAGTAGCTTCCATGCAAAATTTTTGCCCATGAAAAAGTTTGTAGTTGCGTTGATCCTGCTGCCCAACCTTCTTTTGGGTCAACAGGAAAAAGAAATCGGCAATCTTTTAACAGAAGGTGTGCCCGATATACCGCAAGCGTTAGCTGAGCGAATGAACCAATATCAAAATACGCGTGCGGCTTCATTCTCCGGGTGGTTGCCAGACGGCAAAGGAATTTTAATAGCAACACGTTTTGGCGATACACCACAATTGCACTTGGTCGAAATGCCAGGGGGTGCACGCAAACAAATTACTTTTTTTAAGGAACCTATCGGTGGAGGCAGTTTCAGTCCCGATCCTAAATACAAAGGGTTTATGTTCACTAAGGACGTAGGCGGCAATGAGTTTCGCCAGTTATATTGGTTTGATTTAATCACAGGTAAATACGATTTACTTTCAGATGGAGGCAGAACCCAAAACACGATGCCTTCATGGAGCAACAAAGGCGACCAGTTTATTTATGTGAGCACGCGCAGAAATTTGAAGGATTTTGATTTGTACACTTCCTCTATGGCCAATCCCAAGGAAGCAAAAATTATTTTGCAACAAGGGGGTTCGTGGTCGCCTGTCGACTGGTCACCCGATGATAAAAAAGTAATTGTTCAAAATAATATTTCAGCAAATCATTCATACTTGCATGTACTAGATTTGGCCACGGCAAAATTAGAGCAGGTCAACCCATCCTCGGAAGAAATTGCCTATAGTGGTGGTGTCTGGTCGGGCGATAGCAAAGGGATTTTTTTAGTAAACGATGAAGGTACTGAATTTCAAACGTTGAAATATTATGATGTTGCTACCAGGAAATTTACAGACATCACCAAATCTATTCCGTGGGATGTTGATAATTACACCATCAGCAGAAATCGGGGCACAATTATTTTTGTTACGAATGAGAATGGAATCGACAAAATGTATCAGCTCAATACACTCACAAAAAAATATACTGCTGTAAGCGGGATCCCGGAAGGACTCATTGGGGGTATGGATTTTCATCCCACTAAAAATGAACTGGCATTTACTATTTCAACACCACAAAGTCCGGGTGATGTTTACTCGATAGATTTAGGTACTAATAAGCTTACCCGCTGGACATACAGCGAAATTGGAGGTCTGGATCCATCAACATTTCCAAAGGCAGAGCTAATTGAATATGAAACATTCGATCAGGTGATCGGGAAGCCAAGAAAAATTCCGGCATTTATCTACAGGCCAAAAAATGCAACCGGAAAAATTCCGGTGGTAATCAACATACATGGCGGCCCGGAAGGTCAGTCGCGCCCTTCATTTAGTTCCTTCACCACATTTTTGGTAAACGAATT
>JAKEEN010000135.1 GCA_022616575.1 Flammeovirgaceae bacterium | reverse complement strand
CCACCCGTTGATGCATCATACATGCCTGAGACAAGCAGCACAGACGATCTTCCGTTCTAGAATGCAGAATATAGAATTTAGTATTTAGAATTAGGGGGTAGAAAGAATCAGAAATTCCGAATTCTGTATTCTAACTACTAAATTCTAAACTACGCGTACATCGCTTCCTTCTGCTCGGCCACTTTTTCATTCTCGATATACTCATCATACGTCATAAGTTTATCGATGCATCCATTCGGAGTAATTTCAATGATGCGATTGGCAACAGTTTGAGTAAACTCGTGGTCATGGGAGGTAAAAAGAACTGTGCCAGGAAAATCCTTCAAGGCATTGTTGAATGCCTGAATGGATTCAAGGTCTAAGTGATTGGTTGGTTCGTCAAGAATTAAAAGGTTAGCACCGGCCAACATCATGCGTGAAACCATGCAACGAACTTTCTCTCCTCCTGATAATACATTACATTTTTTGAAAACCTCTTCACCCGAGAAAAGCATCTTGCCAAGAAAGCCCCGGATGTATACTTCATCTTTATTTTCTTCTTCGGCAAATTGACGCAACCAGTCAATCAGGTTATCATCACTTTGAAAGAACGCTTCATTGTTGGAAGGTAAATAGGCTGTTGTAATGGTTTGGCCAAATTTAAATTCTCCTGAATCAGCTTTCAGATTGCCGTTCAGAATTTCGAAAAGTGAAGAAATGGCCAACCCGTTTTTACTTAAGAAAGCTATCTTGTCACCTTTGTTTACATAAACGTCTAAATTTTTGAAGAGCGTTTCTCCATTAAGTGAATACCTGAGATTCTCGATTTGCAGAATCTGATCACCAGCTACCCGCTTTTGCTGATAAATTATTGCAGGATATCTACGCGTTGAAGGTTGAATGTCATCTACACTGATTTTCTCCAATAATTTTCTGCGGCTTGTTGCCTGACGCGACTTAGATGCATTAGCACTAAAGCGGGCAATAAACTCCTGCAATTCTTTTTTCTTATCCTCCGCTTTTTTGTTTGCAGACGAGCGTTGCTGCAACGCCAATTGACTCGACTGATACCAGAACGAATAATTTCCTGTATATAGCTTTACCTGCTTAAAATCAATATCAACGATATGTGTAGAAACCGTATCTAAAAAGTGACGATCGTGAGAAACAACAATGACTGTATTAGGAAACTCCAAAAGAAAATCTTCCAGCCAGGTGATGGTTATTAAATCAAGGTCGTTGGTAGGTTCATCCAGAATTAAAATATCAGGATTACCATAAATTGCCTGTGCCAAAAGCACCCGAACTTTCTGGTTACCGCTCAACTCTTTCACGAGTTTGTAATGATCTTTCTCTGTAATGCCCAATCCGCTCAATAATGCCGCAGCATCCGATTGCGCATTCCATCCGTTCATTTCGGTGAATTCCGCCTCCAGTTCAGAAGCACGGATGCCGTCTTCTTCTGAGAAATCAGGTTTTTCATAAATCGCATCCTTTTCTTTCATAATGCTCCACAGTTTGGTGTGGCCCATCATCACGGTATCCAATACGGTTACTTCATCAAACTCATAATGGTTCTGACGAAGCACAGCCATGCGTTTGCCAGGCTCAATGCTCACATTTCCGCGAGTAGGTTCAATATCGCCAGAAAGAATTTTCAGGAAAGTGGATTTCCCTGCCCCATTGGCACCAATAACCCCGTAGCAGTTGCCGGCCGTGAATTTGAGGTTCACCTCATCAAAAAGTACTCTTTTGCCAAACTGAAGCGAAACGTTGTTAGCTGCGATCATCTAAATGAAAATTAATCTGCAAAAATACGAAATACAGATGGGAGCTTAAGGATGATATTGTAAAGCCGTTGTTAATTCTGAATTTTCACAACCCTGAAGCAGGAAATTCTGTCAATAGGAAAAACAGATAGTTAACATTCTTGATAATGATAATGAATACATTGCAGGATACTATTTTTATTCATCTTTGGCCATGTTGTTAGGTGAAAAAATAAGCAGCTTGCGGAAGAGCAGAGGGATTTCTCAGGAATTGCTTGCTGAGAATTCGCGTATTTCGTTACGCACTGTTCAGCGAATCGAGAGTGGACAATCTATACCAAGGCCGTACACACTCAAGATTATAGCGAATGCACTTGAAGTACCTGTCGAATACTTCAGTTCAACGCCAGAAGAACAGGATACCAGTGAAATAGCTGCCCTTCGGGCAATCAACCTGTCAGCGTTAGTCGGCCTGTTGCTTCCTCCCGTTAACATTATTTTACCCCTGATCTTCTGGAGACGAAGGGAAACATCTCAACTTATAGATACGGTCAGCCGAAGAATCATCAGCTTTCAAATTCTATGGACAGTTGGGACCTTTCTGATTTTAGTTCTTTACCGGTTCATTCAACTGGGTTTGACGGGCTCGGTGCAGGTGGGACATTTTCCAGCCATATTTTTTATGTATGCAATTTTAATCGCAGTCAACTGTGTGTTTATACTCAAGGCAGCTGTCAGGCTTCACAAACAACCTTCATTAACCTACTCTTTTATTCCTTCGCTGTTTTAGGGCATTGATGCCCTGAATGTCGTAAGAATGCCGCAATCGTGTCGGCATCAAAACGATGCGGCTTTACCAATTTTGCATCAATCAAAATTAACCTCATGAAAAGGACGTTTGCTTTTTTAATCCTGATGGCCGTAACTTCTGCTATCTCTATTATTTTATTTGATTATTTTAAGAGTGACGCTGAACTGCCTGAAGGAGTCATTCAGACAAAACTCTACTCCAACCTTCTTATTCAGGAGCGCGAACTCATCATCCATCTTCCGGTAAATTATGATTCTGCTAAAGAATACCCGGTCATGTATGTGTTGGATGGCAGTTCGCAAGACGGGCATATAGCTGACAAAGTTCACACCTTATCAGCCGCTGGGTGTGCCCCGGAAGTTATTGTTGTTGGTATTCTGAATATGACAGCTGAAAACAGACAAAGCCAACTCATGCCACCGTACATGCATATTGATGCTGACAAAATAGATAGTCCGATGGGTGATGGTGACCGGTTCCTTTCATTTATAGAATCCGAACTCATACCTTTTATAGAGAGCAATTATTCAGCATCTCACGTGCGGCTGTTTAGCGGCCACTCCCGCGGTGGACTATTAGTGATGCATTCGTTGTTGAGTAAACCGGATTTATTTCAAGCAAGGTTTTGCTTTAGTGCTCCATTTTGGAGACATGACAATGTGATTGTTTCGAAGGTTGAAGAATTCTTAGCCTCGAATGACACGCTTCGTACTTTTATTTATATGAGCGCTGGGGAAAGAGAGACAAACAACATTAAAGACGGATTGGGTAACATGATGAAAGTATTGAAAGAAAAAGCACCGACAGGATTTGTTTGGTATGCTGATTACATTGGAGATGCTGACCACCAGAACAATGCCCAGCGTTCGGCAGCCCGGGCGATCAAATTGTGGAGTGATTTTGATAACAAGCGCTAAAAACAAAAAAAAGCCCGACAATCTGATCGGGCTCTTACTTCGTCCAACTGCTCCAAGCGGTCGGGCGAATTCTAAGATCCACACGCCTCGCACGCATCTGGGTTATCCAGCGAGCATTGCATAGCGGCTAATTTTTCATCGTAGTTAACGCCCTCTTGTTCATAACATATAGTTTGCTGAGATTCATTAACTCCTGATTGAGTGATTACAGAAGCTTCAACAGGCTCTTGCACTTCTGCAGAGGCTGTAGTCCCGGCAGCCACAGGTTGTTGCATGGCTGTCTTATCAAGTGTAAACTTAATAGCGTCAGCAGCGGCTGTTGTGCGCAGGTAATACATGCCTGTCTTCAAGCCCTTCTTCCAGGCATAAAAGTGCATAGAAGTAAGCTTGCCAAAGTTTGGATTCGTTAAGTGAATGTTCAAGCTCTGAGATTGACAAATGTATGCACCCCGGTCGGCCGACATTTCAATAATAGTCTTCTGAGAAATTTCCCAAACAGTTTTATAGATATCCTTAATGTGTTGAGGAATTTCAGGAATTGGCTGAACCGAACCGTTGGTGGCAATCAGCTTTTGTCTCATCGTTTCACTCCACAAACCAAGATTGATCAGGTCTTTCATTAAGTGTTTGTTAGCGATAATGAATTCACCAGATAGCGTTCTGCGTGTATAAACATTAGAGGTGTAAGGCTCAAAGCATTCGTTGTTGCCGAGAATCTGCGAAGTAGAAGCGGTTGGCATGGGTGCTACAAGTAACGAGTTACGTACGCCATGTTGTTTTACTTCTTGTTTTAATTTCATCCAATCCCAGCGACCTGAATCAGGCGTAACATTCCACATATCAAACTGGAAGATGCCTTTTGAAACTGGTGAACCTTTGAATGTTTCATACGGCCCGTTCAACTTCGCGAGTTCCATAGAAGATTCCATGGCTGCGAAGTAAATCGTTTCAAAGATATCCTTATTCAAACCACGAGCTTCCTCGCTATCGAATGGCATGCGAAGCATGATGAATGCATCGGCAAGGCCTTGTACCCCCAATCCGATAGGACGGTGGCGCATGTTTGATTTTCTTGCTTCTGCTACAGGATAGTAATTCACATCTATCACCTTGTTCAGGTTACGCGTAATCACTTTTGTGATTTCGTATAATTTTTGGTGATCGAACTTGCCATCTTCTGTTACGAATTTTGGAAGGGCGATAGAAGCAAGGTTACAAACGGCCACCTCATCGGGTGATGTGTATTCAATAATCTCTGTACACAAGTTGCTTGACTTGATGGTGCCGAGATTTTTCTGGTTTGATTTTCTGTTGGCTGCGTCTTTGTAAAGAACATAAGGCGTCCCGGTTTCAATTTGAGATTCCAGAATCTCAAACCAAAGGTCTTGTGCTTTGATTTGCTTGCGGAATTTCCCTTCTTTCTCATACTTCTCATACAGGCGCTCAAAATCTTCGCCCCACACTTCAGCTAAGCCGGGTGCTTCATTGGGGCAGAAGAGAGACCACATCTCGTTATTCTCAACGCGCTGCATAAACAGATCGGGAATCCACATGGCATAGAACAAATCGCGAGCACGCATTTCTTCTTTACCGTGATTTCTTTTCAGATCCAGGAATTCGAACACATCGGCATGCCAGGGCTCCAGGTAAATCGCAAAGCTTCCTTTACGTTTTCCACCACCCTGATCAACATACCGTGCAGTCATGTCGAAGTTTCTTAGCATCGGCACAATACCGTTGGATGTTCCACCCGTTCCTTTAATGTAAGAGCCTTTTGCACGCACGTTGTGAATGCTTAGACCTATACCTCCTGCTGATTGAGATATCTTTGCTGTCTGTTTTAATGTATCGTAAATTCCATCAATGCTGTCATCCTTCATGGTTAACAAAAAGCATGATGAAAGTTGTGGTTTTGGTGTTCCTGCATTAAAAAGTGTGGGTGTTGCATGCGTAAACCACTTTTCTGACATGAGGTGATACGTTTCAATCGCAGCGGGAATATCACTTCCGTGAATACCAACAGCAACACGCATTAACATATGTTGAGGTCGTTCCACTACTTTACCATCCACCTTCATCAGGTATGAGCGTTCCAGTGTTTTGAAACCAAAGTAGTCGTAGCCAAAGTCGCGGTCGTAAATGATGGCATCATCCAACTCCGCTGCATTCTCTTTGATTACTTTCCACGTGTCTTTTGAAATCAGTGGGGCGTTTTCTCCTGTCTTCGGATCAACGTACTGATAGAGTCGCTTCATGGTGTTTGAAAACGACTTGCTGGTAACCTTGTGCAGGTTTGATACGGCTAAGCGTGCGGCTAACTTGGCAAAGTCAGGGTGACGCGTAGTCATGGTTGCTGCAATTTCTGCAGCCAGGTTGTCGAGCTCCTGGGTGGAAACACCATCGTAGAGGCCATTGATCACTTTCATGGCCACTTCTACAGGGTTAACAAATTTCGGATCCAGGCCGTAGCAGAGTTTCTCGATTCGAGCGGTGATCTTGTCGAACTTTACGGACTCTCTGTGTCCGTCACGTTTTAGTACGAGCATCTCTTTTGGGTTGTTTAGGGTAAAACAGTTTAAAAAATGTCATTCAATGTATTAAAAATCTTCGTTGAGTGAAAATTTTGGAGCTGATTCTTTTTCGGTACTCTTCATGACTCCGGCTTTTTGATATTCGGCCACACGCTTTTCGAAGAAATTGGTTTTGCCTCGCAGCGAAATCATGTCCATGAAGTCGAATGGGTTCGTAGCACTATAAATTTTCTTGCCAATCAATTCATTCAAGAGGCGGTCGGCAACAAATTCAATGTATTGGCGCATTTGTGCGGCATTCATACCAATAAGATTTACGGGTAATGCATCAGTCACAAATTCTTTTTCAATTTCAACGGCATCTTTAATAATCTCGATCACGCGATCTTCGGAAAGTTTGTTTACCACATGCTTGGTGTAAAGATGACAAGCGAAGTCGCAGTGAAGTCCTTCATCACGAGAGATCAATTCATTCGAGAAACTCAGGCCAGGCATCAAGCCTCTTTTCTTTAACCAGAAGATCGAGCAAAACGAACCGGAAAAGAAAATTCCTTCTACCGCAGCAAAAGCAATCAGTCTTTCCTGGAAACCTCCATTCGAAATCCACTTCAATGCCCAGTCGGCTTTCTTCTTCACACAATCCATTGTGTCGATTGCGTGGAAGAGTTTGTCTTTTTCCTTCGGATCTTTTACATAAGTATCAATCAATAAGGAATATGTTTCTGAATGGATATTCTCGATAGCGATTTGAAAACCATAAAAGAACTTGGCTTCTGTGTATTGAACTTCTGACACAAAATGCTCTGCTAAATTTTCATTCACAATGCCATCACTGGCCGCAAAGAAGGCGAGGACGTGAGTGATGAAATGACGTTCACCATCATTCAGGTTAGCCCAATCGCGAAGGTCATGACTGAGGTCAATTTCTTCTGCCGTCCAGAAACTGGCCTCAGCCTGTTTATAGAACTTCCAGATATCATGGTGTTGGATGGGAAATAAAACAAAACGGTCTTTGTTTTCTTTAAGAATGGGTTCAAGAGCGGGTTTACTCATCTAAAAATGCGGTTTAGGGTCGTTAATATATTTTAGGGTGTCTCATCCCACCGGACTCAACACCGTTTTTCAATTTCTTTTTAAAGTCTTGCTTGCTTTATGGAAGCAGGAAGATTTGCTGCTTCGGTAGCGCCAAGTGTACAAATGAAAGCATTGAATTTTAAAAATCAAAAGTGCCTTTTTGAGTTAATTTCAACGATTGTGGACAACTTGTTGAGCATTTGTGGAAAGATAAGTACCTGTAAAATAGCTTTTTACTGGTCATTTTGAGGGTTATGGCTTGAGTTAAACACAGATGTAAGATTTTTGAAAAAAAATTTTTGAAGCCGATTCCCGGAAATTCTCAGATTGGCTTTTCAAAGTGTCCGTACTTTTTCTACCTTTGCAGTCCTATTTTTGAAAAATATGTACGCAATAGTAGACATTGCCGGTAAACAGTTCAAAGTGGCTAAAGATCAATATATCTATGCCCCTAAGTTAGAAGGCGAAGCAGGTGCTGCTGTCAATTTTGACAAAGTGCTTCTCGTTGATAACGGAGGTAAGGTAGAAGTTGGCGCCCCTACTGTTAAAGGCGCGAAGGTATCTGGGAAGATATTGGAGCATGTAAAAGGCAATAAGGTGATCATCTTCAAAAAGAAGAGAAGAAAAGGCTATGCTGTGAAGAACGGCCATCGCCAGCAGTTCACCAAGGTGCAAATTGAAAGCATCGGTTAACCACACCTATGCCCTTGCACACGATTAACGAATAACGATTAACGAGAAAAGACCATGGCACATAAAAAAGGCGAAGGTAAAGTAAAGAACGGCCGCGAATCGGAAAGTAAACGATTGGGTATTAAAGTATTTGGCGGACAGCAAGTAGTTGCCGGCAACATCATTGTACGTCAGCGTGGCACAAAGCACAACCCGGGCAAAAACGTAGGAATCGGTAAAGATCATACCTTGTTTGCTTTGACAAACGGTGTGGTGGTATTTAAGAAAGGAAGAGAAAACAGGTCTTTCGTTTCTGTAGAAACACAAGCTTAATTCTTGTAACTAAGATTTTATCTAAAACCCTGACGTTGTCTCGTCAGGGTTTTTATTTTTATACCCACATGCTCATTCAAACCGTTTTCAAACTCAATCGCACCCCTGTATGGCTGATGCGCCAGGCAGGCCGTGTCTTACCTGAATACAGAAAAGTAAGGGAATCTGTAAAAGACTTTAAGGCCCTAGTGAAAAGCCCCGCCTTAGCAGCGGAGGTGACCATCCAACCAGTTGACCTTCTCGGTGTAGATGCCGCGATTATTTTCTCTGATATCCTGGTGATTCCGGAAGCCATGGGACTCAATTATGAAATGAAGGAATCAAAAGGCCCTTACTTTCCTAAAACGGTTCATACGTATTCAGATTTGAAAGAACTCCATGTTTCACAAGGAGAGGAGTTGCAGTATGTGCTTGATGCCATCGCCCTAACGAAAAAGGGATTAAATGGCCGTGTGCCATTGATCGGATTTGCAGGTGCACCCTGGACAATTTTCGCCTATATGATTGAAGGTGGCGGAAGCAAAACATTCAGTAAGGCCAAGAAGATGCTCTACACCCAACCGGAATTGGCCCACCAGTTGCTTGACATGATAACAAAGTCAACCATTAATTACCTGAAAGCACAGATAAAAGCGGGGGTTGATTTGGTTCAGCTATTTGATTCCTGGGCAGGAATTCTCAGCCCAGAGCAATACGATGAATTTTCGATGCGATATATTTCCATGATTTGTGATGCTATTCCCGAAGCGCCTAAAACCGTTTTTGCCAAAGGGGCATTTTTTGCGCGCCAGAAGATGAATGATTTGAAATGTGAAGTAATTGGGCTCGATTGGAATATGGACATAACCGAATCACGGAAAATGATGCCGTCCAAAGTGTTACAGGGAAATTTAGATCCGTGTGCGTTGTATGGAAGTTTTGATTCAATAAAAAAAGAAACAAAACACATGCTCAATCTCTTTAAAGGGCATCCGCATATTGCTAACTTAGGTCATGGCTTATATCCCGATATTGAGCCGGATAAGGTGCGTTGCTTTATAGATACTGTAAAAGAACATTCGGGCTAACTGCAGGTCATTGAAATACTTTATCATAATAACCCTCCTCTTAGCACGCGCATGGCTGGTAGCCGCGCAGGATCGGCCCGTTCTCTCTCCCGAAAAAGTAATCAAACTGGTGCCCGAAAAAGTAAAAGGATTTTATCAGGAAGGAGATACCAAAAGCCGGATGATGAAACTGGGTGACATTTCCTATTCATTAGCGGAGCGCAGTTTTGGCCGCAGTAAAAAGAAAATCAAAATTCTTTTATTTGACTACAACAATGCAGAGATAATGTACAAACAGGCTACACGTAAATGGAAAGATTTACCCAAGATGGAAAGTGATTCAGTAATTGAGCGGTCCATCACGATGACGAATTGTGAAGGGTGGGAGTCTTACAACAAGACACGCAATACTTCGCAAATTTTTTTAGGTGTCTGCGATCGTTTTTTTCTCACCATCACGGGCGATAATGTGGATCTCGAAACACTTCGCGGGGTAGCGGCACTCTTCGATATGACTCAGTTCCCGAATCAGCAATTTGACACCGAGAAAAAAATTAATGAATCAAAAAGAAGTTGGTGAATTTTTTGTTTTGGCAGGAAATTAAATTTTTTTATTCACTTCTGAGCGATTTAACAGGATTGGCTACAGCCGCTTTGATGGATTGATAGCTTACGGTGATCCAGGCAATAAGGATTGATATCGATCCGGCAATTATAAAAACATCGAAACTTAAGTCGGTTCGATAGGCAAATCCGTCTAACCAGTTTTTCATGATGTACCACGAAAGTGGAACCGCCAGAATGAAGGCAATAGCAATGAGCTTGGTAAAATCACGTGAGAGCAATATAATAACGCTGCTTACGGAAGCGCCCAACACTTTTCGTACACCAATTTCTTTGGTGCGGAGGCTTGCCGTGTAAGCGGCCAGACCAAACAGACCGATACAGGCGATCAAAATGGCTAATCCTGAAAAAACACCAAACAAAGTCCCCGCCCTCTTTTCAGATTCGTAGTTTGACTGGAGTTCTTGATCAAGAAAGGTGAATTTGAAAGGCTGATCAGCAATGAGTTCTTTCCACTTGGCTTCAATTTTTGAAAGAGCACTCGGAATTTCTCCGGCCTTAATTTTGACATACGCATAACCAACACCTCCGCCAAAACTTTCGGTGCTTTGAATCGTAAGCGGTGTAATCGGGTCGCGCAACGATTGAAAATTAAAATCCTTAATGACTCCAATGATCGTGTAGGGTACAGTCACGTTACCATCCTGTCTTCGCTGCACCTGATTTAATTTTTGCCCTACCGGATTGGTTAAGCCGAGCGTTTTAACTGCTGTTTCATTGAGAATGATAGAAAGTGAATCGTTAGTTTCTTTTGAATAACCTTTCCCCTCAAGAAAGGTAAATCCTATAGTTTCAGCAAAGACATCATCGATGCCCATACTTTTTGTGGTCAGGATTTCTGACGATCCCTCCGGGATAAACTGTGCACCAAAAAAATCCCCTTGCCTGCCAAGCATTGAAAAGGCACCCGCTGCTTGTCGTACCTCCGGCAAACTGCTCAGTTCGTCCAGGAAAGTTTGTGATTTATTTTGGAGTGCAAACACACGTTCCACAACCAGTAATTGTTCTTTGTCATAACCCAACGATTTATCCTGCATGAATTTCATTTGTCTGGAAACTACCAGCGTTCCTACAATCAGAATAATTGAAATCCAAAATTGAAATACAACCAACCCATTGCGAAGCCAGGCACCTTTGGTATTACCTGTAAAGTTTCCTTTCATGACAACAACAGGGTTGAAAGCTGATAAAAAGAAGGCGGGATAGCTTCCTGCTAAAGTTCCTACCAGGATAGAAAGAATTAAAAGCCCACCGATCAGTTCAATTGAAAAAATGAGCGTCAGGTTTTTCTGTGCCAGATCGTTAAAGAAGGGTAAACCAAGTTGTACAAATAACACAGCCAGGCAGGTTGCCAGAAAACTAAGAAGTGTCGATTCGACCAGGAATTGAGCCACCAGTTGTTGTTTTATTGAGCCCATTGTTTTTCGAAGGCCAACTTCACGTGCCCGCTCTGCCGAGCGGGCAGTAGCGAGGTTCATAAAATTAATGCAGGCAATAACTACAATAAGCCCGGCAACACAAATGAGAAAATATACATAGCTGATATTTCCACCCGCGCGTATTTTTGCTTCGATGTTTAATGGATCAAGGTGAATGGATGAAAGCGGCTGCAAAAAGTAACGGTACCCGTTACCTTCTTTTTTATAATCCTCCCATGATTTTCCAAGGTCAGCTTCTATCTGGGCAGAAGCATAGGTATCGACCATTTTAGGAAACTTGGCTTCTAGTTGCTTGGGATCAGTACCCGGTTTTAGAACCACATACATATGGGCACTGAACGTGATAAAGTTATTTTCACGTCCACCGAAAAATTCATCATCCCACTTACCCAGGAAATCAAATTTCATGTGCGAATTCTCAGGAACATTCTCGCAGACTCCGGTTACTTTAAAGTCCTGGTTAAAAAAGCGAAGAACTTTTCCAATAGGGTCTTCCTTTCCAAAGTACCGCAGGGCGGTGTTTTCAGTTATAACAATATCATTGACTGTTACGAGAACTTTTTTAGGATCGCCCTTCTGTAATTTAATGCTGAACACATTGAAAAAATTGGAATCAGCAGCCATTAGAAAATTTTCTTCAAACTGGATGAGCTCATCTTTTTCATTTTTATAATTCACCACCACGTTGTTGAAGGGTCCGCCCATCTTTACCACAGATTCGACTTCAGCAAAATCTTGTTGAATTACATCGCCATACGAATGTGGAATGATGGCATAGTTAGTGGAGTGATTGGGGTACTTTCTTTCCAGCGCGATCTTATAGATGTTATCAGCCTTGGCATGGAATGAGTCGTAAGAGAATTCATTCAACACAAACATGATAATGAGCAAACAACTGGCAATGCCAACTGATAGCCCCATGATGTTGATAGAGGAGTAAACCTTTTGTTTCCGGAGGCTTCTGAAAGCGATTTTGAGATAATTGCGGATCATGGAACAGAGGTTAAATACAAGTCCATGACAATACCTATGCCATTGAAAAATCGTGCCTAAATGCTCAATAGATGCTGTTATTAGGACAAATCGTTGTCCATTGGTGGATAAAAACGTTCGCTTACGGACGACTATTGGAGCATTTTCAGCAGGGTGGTCAGTCTGCTTTTCAGCATTCTCCTATCGATAATAAAATCCAAAAATCCGTGATCTAGTACGAACTCAGCACTCTGAAAACCTTTAGGTAAATCTTTGCCAATCGTTTCACGGATTACGCGGGGACCGGCAAAACCAATCAGGGCACCCGGCTCTGAAATATTGAAATCACCAAGCATGGCGTACGAAGCAGTTACTCCACCTGTTGTTGGATCGGTCATCAACGAGATGTAAGGAATTTTAGCCTGATCCAGTTGGGCGATTTTTGCTGAAGTTTTTGCCATCTGCATCAAGGAGAGACCTGCTTCCATCATGCGCGCACCACCAGACCGGGAAATCATGAGGAATGGTGTTTTATGCTTGAGGCTATGATCCATAGCCCGTGCAATTTTTTCACCGACTACCGAACCCATCGAGCCACCAATGAAACTGAAGTCCATACAGGCAACGACTAAATCAAGGCCATTCATTTTTCCATACGCGGTGCGAACAGCATCCTTCAAGCCTGATTTTTCCTGACCTTCCTTAATGCGTTTTGGATAGGCTTTCGTGTCTTTGAATTTTAAGGGGTCACCCGACTCCATGGTTTCATCAAGCTCGGTAAACTCGGTATTATCAAAAAGTAATTCAAAGTACTCCTTTGACCCGATACGTACGTGATATTCTTCTTCGGGAACTACATACGCATTGTTGATGAGCTCACGCGTATGGATAATTTTCCCTCCGGGCGATTTGAACCACAAGCCATCGGGCACTTCGCGTTTCGCTTCAGTCGGGGTGAGAATTCCTTTATCAGTACGTTTAAACCAGGGCATACTTTTTAATTAGTCAATGTTCAAGCCAATGTCTTAAATGACAATCATTAAGCGATGTCGATAGACTTATCGAGGTACACATCCTGAATGGCATTCAGGATTTCGATTCCATCTTTTAGCGGCTTTTGGAATGCTTTGCGTCCGGAGATTAAGCCCATACCGCCTGCGCGTTTGTTGATAACGGCTGTGCGTACAGCATCGGCTAAATCGCTCGCGCCCTTAGACTCGCCTCCTGAATTGATCAAACCTGCGCGGCCCATGTAACAATTAGCCACCTGGTAACGACATAAATCAATAGGGTGATCTGAGGTTAGCTCTGTATAAATTTTCTCATCTAATTTTCCGTACGTACTTCCACCTGTGTTGAGCGCTTTGTACCCTCCATTATTCTCGGCTAGTTTTTGTTTAATGATATCGGCCTGAATAGTCACGCCCAAATGGTTGGCCTGTCCGGTTAAGTCTGCCGAGACATGATAATCTTTTCCGTCTTTCTTGAAAGCACTGTTTCTGGTATAACACCAAAGAATGGTCGCCATCCCTAATTCGTGAGCCCGCGTAAACGCTTGTGCTACTTCAATAATCTGACGCGATGAATTTTCCGATCCGAAGTAAATAGTTGCGCCCACCGCTGCAGCCCCCAGGTTCCATGCATCTTCAACCGTACCGAACATAATCTGATCGGCTTTATTCGGATACGTGAGTAATTCATTGTGATTGATCTTAACCACGAACGGAATTTTGTGTGCGTATTTACGCGACATCATAGCCAGCACACCATACGTAGTGGCAACTGCATTGCAACCACCTTCAAAGGCGAGCTTCACAATATTTTCCGGATCGAAATAAATCGGGTTTTTGGCAAACGAAGCACCTGCACTATGCTCAATACCCTGATCGATGGGTAGGATTGACAAAAAGCCAGTATTCGCCAACCGACCCTTGCCAAATAATGCCTCCAGGTTTCTTAATACCTGCGGATTGCGGTTTGACTGAGCAAACACCCGATCGACCATGTCAGGTCCAGGGAGGTGCAGCTGATCTTTTGCAATGGTTTTTGATTTGTGAGATAAAAGGTAATCGGCATCTTGGCCAAGGATTTCGGAAATGTTTCGTTTAGACATGGTTTTTAAGTAGGACGACAAATATAAAAGTTATTAGTTATTTAGTTGTCAGTTAATAGCGGGCAGGGATCGGGCGTGAGTTGGTAGGAATAAAAACAAAAAAAGCCATTTCTTATTCAGAAATGGCCTTTTATTATAACCTAAGTCTTACAATTTCTCCTTAATACGGGCAGCTTTACCTTGTCTGCCTTTCAGGTAGTAAAGTCTTGCTCTGCGCACTTTACCTACTTTAATCAACTCAATTTTATCGATTGTAGGAGATACCACAGGGAAAATTCTCTCAACACCAACACCATTGGAAATCTTACGAACTGTGAATGACTCGCCATTACCAACACCCTTGCGCTGGATTACCACACCCTGGAACTGCTGAATTCTTTCTTTGCCACCTTCGGCAATTTTTACGTGCACATTGATGGTATCGCCAGCCTTAAATTTTGGGAAGGACTCACGCGCCTTGGCGTATTCCTGTTCTACAAGTTTTATTAAATCAGCCATAAAAGCCTGTTTTTTCGAAAATGGACTGCAAATGTAGGAAAAGAATCGGGATTTAGGAATGCCTGAGTTTAAAGTTTTTAGTCCTTTAACAGATCAGGTCGCCTCTTTTGGGTTCTTTCAAGGGCTTTTTCGAGTTTCCATGCCTCTATTTTTGCCTCATGGCCTGATAATAGAATATCGGGCACTTTCCACCCTTTGTATTCTGCCGGGCGGCTATAAACGGGAGGTGCTACTAAACCTTCCTGAAAGGAGTCGCTTAAGGCACTGGTCTCATCAGAAAGCACCCCGGGAAGGAGTCGGATCACAGCATCTGCTACTACAGCCGCAGCCAGTTCTCCGCCTGAGAGTACGTAATCACCAAGGCTGATCTCGCGGGTAACCAGGTGTTCGCGTACCCGTTCATCCACACCTTTATAATGACCGCAGAGAAGAATCAGATTTTTCTTCAGACTCAATTCATTAGCAATGGCTTGCGAGAATTTTTCTCCGTCCGGACTCATATAAATAACCTCGTCATACGCTCTTTTGGATTTGAGATCAGAAATGCAACGATCAATGGGCTCTACCATCATCACCATGCCGGCACCGCCACCAAAGGCATAGTCGTCTATAGTTTTATGCTTGTTAGTCGAGTATTGCCGCAGATCAATCACATCAACCGATACCAGCCCTTTAGCAATAGCACGCTTCAGAATAGAATCTGAAAATGGACTCTCGAGCAGTTTGGGGAGGCAAGTTATTATAGAGATGTGCATCAGCGAAAATTCTTTGGCAAGGTAATGAACTCCGATTATTTCCAGCGATTCGAAATTACCTCTAACATATCCTGATGTACACCACAGCCTGCACAGAGTTCACCGCCAAAAAGGAAATCATTGCCTCCCTTAAAATCAGTAACAACGCCTCCTGCTTGCTGAACGATGAAAGCACCGGCCGCTACATCCCACGGATTCAGATTGTATTCAAAAAAACCTTCCAGTCTTCCACAGGCTACGTAAGCAAGATCAACAGCCGCACTTCCCAATCTTCTGATGCCATGACTTTTGTCGAGAAAATCTTTAATGATACTCATATAGGCATCTTTCTGGGTGAAGTGTGTATAAGGAAACCCGGTGGCCAATAAGCTCTCATTAAGTTGTGTAACTGCTGATACTTTAATCTCGCGGCTGTTACAAAATGCTATATTGCCTGAAGAATGAAAACACTCATCGCGATTTACTTCATAAACAATTCCCATCACCGTTTTGTGCTGATAAGTAAGCGCCACACTCACTGCAAAAACAGGAAGGCTGTGTAAGAAATTAGTAGTTCCATCAAGCGGGTCGATAATCCATTGATATTCGGATGATGAAGTTTTTCCGGTTCCTTCTTCGGTAAGAAAACTACTGCCTGGAATTATTTTTTCTAATGCTGTAACCAGGCGGAGTTCGGCTTCTTTATCGACATAAGAAACCAGGTTATTGAAACTTTCTTTTTGCTCAATTCTTGAACGATCAAAATTAGAGCCTTCTGTATGAATGAAATGCCCTACCTCTTTACAAATTTCAATTGCTTCTTTTTCTACTTGTGCAAGCTGTACCATAGTTCGATTGCGTGCCTGAATATACCATCAACGCCTGGAAGCAGCTATAGGTTTATAATTAATTTTGAATAAGAATTATTCGGGTTTGCCGGCAATAATCATGACAATTTCGCCCTTCACTTCTTTTTGTATGAAATGGTTTAATGCTTCTTCAACAGTGCCGTTAATCGTTTCTTCAAATTTTTTGGTGAGCTCACGGGAAATTGAGACCTCCCTTTCAGGTCCGAAAAATTCTTTCAGTTGCTCAAGTGTTTTTACCAATCGGTGAGGCGATTCGTACAAAATAATGGTTCGTTCTTCTTCGGCTAATTTCTTGAGCAAGGTTTGCCGTCCTTTTTTATGTGGAAGAAATCCTTCAAAAACAAACCGCGCAGCAGGTAATCCTGATTTTAACAAAGCCGGAACAAAAGCAGTTGGTCCCGGTAAACATTCAATTTGCAAGCCCGCCTGAATAGTAGCCCGTGCAATTAAGAAACCCGGATCTGAAATACCCGGAGTGCCTGCATCAGACACCAGCGCCATCACGGTTCCATCTTTCATTTTTTTGATGAGGCCATCAACCACCCGATGTTCATTAAAATTGTGAAAACTTTTTAGCGGTCTATCAATACTAAAATGTTTGAGAAGAAAGCCCGAAGTGCGCGTGTCTTCCGCAAGGATTATATCAACTGATTTTAAAACTTCAATAGCCCGAAGGGTGATATCACCCAGGTTTCCGATAGGTGTAGGGACAAGGTATAATGAGGTCATGCGTACAAAGTAAAGCAGATTTTACCCACCCCCAACCACTCTGCTGGAAGGAGTTAAAGTGAATCAATGGCTTTGGCGAGAACCCTGTCTTTGTCAGTCACGATATTGCCTGCATCGTGTGTGCTGAGTTCGATGTTTACTCTATTCCACGTGTTTGTCCACGTGGGATGATGATCCATCTTTTCGGCAATGAGTGCCACCTTGGTCATGAAACCGAAAGCTTGTGTAAAGTCTTTGAACACAAAGCTTTTGGTGAGCTTGTTATTTTCTTCTTTCCACATAACTTTTTTTAGTGAAGTTAACTGTTTTGGAACATTATCCGTCTGTATTTTTAGCTAAGCAATCAGCTGACGACTTAAAATCAGCATCTTAAAGGGCAATAATGCCTTCGATAAAGTGAGCTTGTTCGTAGATGATGATCACGTCATCGGCTGAAGCAACCGGAATATTGGCCGTAATGCTGATGTAATTTCCGTTAGCCGAGAGTTTTTCTTTTGTCGCACTGTTTGGGAACAGATTCTTGACCAAATGCTCCTTTCCCTTCGGTACGATAAATTTAAAAGTATAAACAGCAGGCCACCGGTAGTGGTTATCTAATTTTTCCCGTAAGGATATGGCCCACGCTTGTTCCATAAAAGATAAGGGCTGCTTTAGTTTCTTGCTAAAGCAGCCCATGATTATTAAAACCTGTTAATAAAACTTATAACGCTTGTCTTCGATGCCCGCTTTATCCTTGATGGCCTCAGCAATATTGAAGCTTCTGTTTCTGGCGCTTTGTTCAAGTTGTGCTTTATACACTGCGTAATCACCAACAGCAGGAGCAATTGTTTTATTCTGCATTTCAATCACAACAACTCCATTTTCGCCCGCAAAAGGGCTGCTTCTCTTTCCATTATCCAATGAAAATGCTAAACCCACGACCTGAGGGTCGAAGCCTGCGCCTTGTATTGAGTTAGAATTCATTTTCAAATCGCTGCTGGAATATACGCTGGCATCATTTCCAAATCCTTTAGCAAGATCTTCTAATGAACCCTGGCCTGAAAGCTTTTCAATGATCATGCGTCCTTTCACTTCGTTGCGAACAGCAGGAGTGATTTCATCCTTAACGGCATCCAGTGATTTATATCCCTTCTCAACTTCACCCGTCATTACGGCCACTACGTACTCATCTTGCAGGTCAAAAACCTCAGATATCTTTCCTTTCTCGGCCTCACGGAATAACCACATAACAACCTGGCGGGCATCACCCAAAACGCCAATGCGCATGTCGCTAGTGCCAATATTTTTTCCTTCTAATAATGAGAGCCCCTCTTGTCCTGCATTCTCTGTAAAATCGGCTTCATTGGTAACGCTTCCTGCAAATGATTCAGCCTTTCGCAATGCTTCATTGATTGAGGCATCACCTGCAGTGATGGTGCGCTCGATTACCGAGATATAGTAGGCATTGTTTTCTTTTGTATTGGTTACATCAATAATGTGGTAACCGAATTCGGTTTCTACAACATCATTGAGTATGCCAGTTCGGGTAGCATCAAAAACTGCTTTTTCGAAAGGCTTCACCATTTGACCGGTACTAAACCAACCCAGGTCTCCGCCACGTGAGGCCGTTCCGTCAGTGCCATGTTCACTTGCTTTTGCTGCGAACGAAGCACCAGCTTTGATTTCTTTTAAAATACCCCTCGCTTTTTCTTTAGCGGCTTTTTTTGCAACATCGGTATCATCATCCCACTTGATGAGGATGTGGCTTGCTTTGGCACTAAACACTGTGTCCTTCACCATTTTCGAAACCTTGGCGATTGTGAACTTAGGCCCCATTTGAATCGGTCCGATCACATTACCAACAAACAAGCTGTCTTTGGGAACAAAGGCAGGCAACGTGGCAGATGTATATTTTTCATATGCCCCCGCATTGTCTGAGTTAATAACAGCAAAAGTTGAATCGTCTTGTGCTGCCTGAAGATCAACTTTTAATCGTCTGATTTCTTCTTGTACCGAGGCCGTATCATCTGCAGACGCCACAACCGGGAAACGGACATATTTAATATCTCTGCTTTGCTCGGTTTTATAGCGTTCTTTGTTTTTGTTGTAATAAGCTTTTAGATCAGAATCGCTCACCGTGGCAGCTGAGTCGCTGATGGCGAAATAAGGCACATACAAATATTTAACTTCAGCTACATCATTTTGCAAATGGTAATCGCGTTCAGCCTCTGCAGCGGTAACGTAGGCAGTTTTCACCAGCAGGTTTTCGTACTTGATACGCTCGCGGGAAGGGCGAAGGTCACGCTGAAACAACTCCCAGCGAATGCGAGGCTCTGAAGTTTCAGGCATTGTTTTTAACTGGTTCATATAAGCAAGTACCCTGTCTTTTTCAAATGCACCTGTCTCAGGATTTGTGAATGCCTGTTTTACACCAGCATCCACATTTTTGCCCCACAACATATCAGTTACTTCATCAGTAGGTACTTCAATTCCAACTTTTGAATATTCAGTTTGAATGGCATATTTAGCAATGAGGAGATCCCATGCCTGTTGACGCAAACCTGGCATTTCATTTTCAGTTGCTTCGCGGTTGGTGTTCAGAAAGTAGTTTGCTTCTCTTTCTTTTACCGCATTTTGAAATTCTTCTAAAGTGACTGTGTGGTTACCGATTTCGCCCACCACATTATCGTTTCCGAAAAGAACAGAGTTATTTCCTAAAAGATCACTTAAAACAAAGGATGCAATAGCAACAAATACAAACACCACAACCCAAGTGCCCATTCTGTTGCGCAACGTGCCAATCAACGCCATAGTTTAAAATTTTTAAAGACCGCAAATTTAACCCAGATTTTGCAACGGCAAAACCTGCCAAGGCCGATGGTGCCATTCTTGGCTAATTTATTTTAGGTAATTCAGAATGGATAATGGCACACCGGGGGTAAACCCAGATAAACACAAAATTTCGTCAGGGTTTGACCCTCTTTTTGTGGATTTGAAAAATTAAGACCTCAAAAAAACCTGTATTTATTTTTGCTGATAATCAGCTAGTTGCAGAGAGTCTTACCGCTTTTTTCTGAGGTTATACAGAAAAAATACCAATAAGGAAAGCATGATGATCCAATAAGCATGGCCAATACCAACCGTTATCATTTGATGGATGCCAATAATCAGGAAAGCGACCGATAGCGAAAGGAGAAGAACGTCAGTGAGTTTCATGTTGGGAGAAGGACGATTTACGAAGTGTATTTTTACTCTTCAACTGACAATTCGCCAGTAGGATTTTTGATTTTGTAATCAGAGAGGTCTTCAAGTGCTTCAAGTCCCTGCCCGTAGATGACATCGCTTTGTTGACGGATAGTAACGAAGCTTTCTGTAAAGATTTTCTTTGTGGCGGGCATCCAGAACAATTCTTCTGTGTTGAGCTGCTCGTTTTTTTCTGTGTTTTTTACTTCTACATCGCCTTGTCCCTTCCATTTATTATCTTTTTTGTAGAAGTAGGCATAGTTGGCCCGAAGCGTTGAGTTTAATCTCCCGAATTCATTATAAAACTCGAGGTAAATGCCCTTTGGATATTCCTGATCGCCATTTTGGAATTCATTCAGTAAATCTGCGCTCATCTTCACTTTAACGCGCTCATTTTCACTATAATAAAGTTCCACTTTTTCTCCCTGGCGCAGCGGACCTTCATACACTAGCGGGCCTGTGATTTCAGGTTTGCCACAGGCCATAATAGCCAAAAGAAAGAGAAAGAATATCTTATGCATGGTAGCGACTCATTTCAGCTATTCGAAACGGGATAATTAAAAAGGCCATATTGCTATGGCCTTTGAAGTTACAATTTTTATCTCTTAGTCGCGGGTGCGCACGGTGGTTGACTCACCAATCCAGCAACCAACACGAATGCTTTGACCGGCCTGGTAGTTCACCAGGAATATTTCTTCTTTTGAAGGGAACTGTTCCTTGGCAGCCTGCATTTTCTTACCCTCTCCTGCTTTAGCATAGTAGTCGTAAGCAATTAGGTAAACAGCCCTGTCATCAGCCATGTTTTGTTCTTTCTTGCAGTCAGCAAAGCTGTTGTAGTACAAATCACCAATTTTTTCAAGGGCCTCTTTCTTATTACCATCAAACTCAAGGGCTTGTCTATATAATTGGCGGGCACCGGCTTTGTTACCCTTTTTTGCCTCCAGACCACCCAGATAGATGCTTATATCTGCTTTATCGCTGGGTTCAGTCGCCAGTTTTTGAGCCTCCTCAAAACTTGCCTGTGCTTTGTCGAACTGCTCTTTACTCATGTATTTCACGCCCAGGTTTTTGATCAGACCAAAGTCAGGTTCTACTTTGTGAATGGCCTCACCGGTTTCTAACCAAAGCGGGTCATCGGTACAGTTGTCTTTCAACATGAAGTAGAAGATTTTCTTTGCAAGACCAATATCAGAAGGGGTCTTTCTGAATTTAGGCTCCAGGTTCTTTTTTACGAAGTTACAATCAACCTTTACCAGAGTTACAAGAATGGCATCCACATCATCCTTCATTTTCTTGTACTTGTCGGTTGGCTTGCCTTCGCTTAGCGCTTTTTTGATTTTAGCATCTAACACATTCTGGATGCGATCGTAGCGATCAAAAATCTGATCTTCAGTCAGGTTTTTAAATTTTAAGAAGTTCAGCCTTACGGTTTGCATGTAAGGCACTATAGAACCATCCATTACACTGTTGCCATTCAGTTCGAACGACTTATCCATTAACTGAAGTACTTCTGGGCCTTTCGGTGTGTTGATATTGAATTTGAAAGCTGAAAGTGCTTTGCGGGCGGTTACGTTGGCCTCTTCACCACAGGTTTTAATACGCAAATCATAGATGATCATTAATGAATCAACGTAAACCTGCTTGCGGGTGGCATCTTTTTCTTGCTCGGCAAGGTTGTCATACACCTCAGCACCATCAAT
>JAKEEN010000134.1 GCA_022616575.1 Flammeovirgaceae bacterium | reverse complement strand
GTTGTTCTTCCGTTTGTACTTGGCAGCAGGTCATTTCCTTTTGCATCCGTTCCCACCAGCATCAGTTGTCTCACGCCATTATCATCAATACCATAATAAATGCGAATTCCTACACATCCGTCCTGCCCGAGCAGTTGCTTTATAATTTCATATCCAAAAAAATGTGCCTGGTTCTGGTTGGGGTTTTCCTCCTGGTAATTCTTTATCCAGCGGGTGGCGGTTTCCATCGTAATCGGATCTCCTTCAGATCCGGTTAAGTCATAATCCGCAATGCGGGATTGAGAATGGGGGAGAGCGGAAGAGGGGTTTCCCTGAACGGGAGCAGGTTGTTCATTGGCGGGTCTTTCCTCGCAGGCGAATACGCCAATCATGAAGCACATAGATAACTTCAAAAACACGCTGGTAGATTTCATAACAGGTAGGTTAGGTGATTAATTTGCTGACAGAGTTTCTGCCAGCACGACATTCAAATATGCCCTCAGCCTTAACCCAAACTTTGATTTATATAGGAGTTACTCCTATATAGATATAACCTAACCGCTTATTTGAGGTTTATTACGAACATTTTCGTGAGGTTTTAATAGGACTTACTCCCAATACCTCTCTTTGTAAAATACAGTGATTATGATATTTGGAGAAATAAAATTATGAGTTGGGGAGAACGTATCTTTTTGAATGTTGTGCTTTTTATAGGCACACTTTCATATATATTGATCCGGACCGGTCAATTGCGACTTAGCAGGCTAAGGGCTAAACTCGACCTAAAGCTTCCACCCAAAGCTTAACACACATAACAGCGTTTTTTAACAATGAAAAGGAGAAAGCGGAACGCTCTCTCCTTTGACGTAGCCAACCGGAGCCCAATCCCATTGGCAGGTTGTGCTATTTATTTCATTGAATTGAAACCAAACCCAACGTATAGGATTAACTCCCATTATTTCTTTACACACCCACCTTCATACGCAGGCAGCCACTACCAAACCTGGTATATTTCGCGGGAGCCGGTAAGGTACATGTCCTGGTACCCGGCCATGGCTTCATTCATTTTCTTCATGGCCTCCGTTTCTTGTTTGTACTTCTCCCAGCTTTGTTCATAAGCAGTAAGGCTTTCATACTTGCTTACCATTACCACTTTGTTGTACTGACCTGTCATGTCGGTCATGATGTGAACCAGCTCGCTGGAACCGGCCATGGCTTCTTTAAACTTTTTGGCAAGTTTTGAAGCATTGCCGGGTTTACAAATAAAGATGTCGTGAACAATAATCATAACTTGGTTTTTAGCAGGTAGGATTAATACTATATAGTTTATTTTGAGAGCTCGTAAGCCATCACTTTATTCTTGAAAAAGCCTGGCACCAGCAATAGTTTCTTGCCGGCAATGTACTCGATGTCGGCTGCGTTCACAGAGTCTGCGCGCGTATCAAGTATTATGGTTTTGATTCCATCTGCATCTACATAGTGTACCATGCCATTCCAGCTTGAGACCAGGTAGGCACCGTCACCCACAGCTTCCACACCATCTCCATTCTCTATGCTGTCGGCACGTTGGGTGATTTGTTTGTTAGCATCGATCGTGCTAAAAGTTCCCTGAGAAAAAGATGCCATTTGCAGTGTGCTTCCTTCAGCCAGTAATCCATTAGGGCCATTTAAGCCGGAAAGCCAAAGAGTCACTGCACCATTTTCGAGCAGCAATATATTGCCCACGCTCATATCGCTCACATATACTTTCCCTGATTCATCAATTGTAATATCATTTAAGAATTTGGCCCCTTCTACCGGATAGGTATTTGTTATTTTGCCCGAGGCAATGTCGATCTCGTGAATGCGATCAATGTCAGTCACGAACAACTTGCCATTATAAATTCCCATTCCTTTTGGAGCATCCATACCGGTGACCCACTGCGCTACCGAAACCTTTCCATCGAGCGTTAATTTTGAAATAAAACCATTTCCATCTTTGCCATCGGGCGCACCGCTGATATTAGCTACATAAAGCATATCGTTTTGTTTGTCGTAGATAACAGACTCACAGGTGGTGAGTACCGTATCGGTTTCCCATTTCAAAGTCAGGGTAGGTGCCTTTGGTGTTTCAACGGGTTCCTTTTTTGCCGGTTGACAGGCGATAAATAATGTCGCACTTAAAATGCATAGATACTTCATAGCTTAATGAGGGTTTAATTTTGGAGGGATGAAAATACGCAAAACACTTCACTACTCCATTAAGCTATCTGATTTTCCCGTTTACCTGCCCATTCGATCCATTATTGAATGAACTGGTGTTTCTGCGGGAGATGTATTTTTGATTTATGTAAGTCAAAATTTCAAGACCGCTTTGATCAACTTCCCAGTTTAAAGGCCATACGCATAAACGAGCGCACTTCTTCATTTACATCTTCGGTTTCCATCATCCGGAAGTGATGATTGAACTGTTTCACATCCCCGGGCACCTGGGCAATTTTCTGAAAACATAAATTATCAGTGTAGGGCCTTTCAAATGGGAAGACCACGTGTATAAAACTTTTACCAAGCTGTGTAATGTAAACGATCCGCTTGCGTTTAGTGGCAATGCCAATCATGGTCTTGGCTGGTTCTAAGGTAACAGGGGCTGCTTTTTTGAATTCGTTAATAAAGTGATGGAACAGGGCCAGGGTGTGTGGCGATTTCCCGTGCAGGAATTCATCTAATGTTTTGGCTTTATCGGGGGAGTGAAGTTTTCGGAGCATGCGCTTTAGTTGAAACCAAAAGGTACAGAAAAATGTGTTTCGGTTGTGGCCGCTTGTCTGTACCCTGCGGCAAAGAAATGACGAAAGCAACTATTTTATAAGGAGTAGCATCTTCTTAAGTAACCTTTTACTGTAAACGAGGTACTGTTAACTGTAAACCCTGCCTCCATGCTTCGCAACCTTCTACTCACTGCATATCGTAGTTTAAATAAGAACAAATTCTTCACCTTCCTTAATGTTATCGGCCTCGGCATTGGCATGGCTGTATTCCTGCTTATTGCCTTATATGTTCGGTTTGAACGAAGCTATGAAGATTTCATTCCCGATGCGGATAACATTTACAGGGTCAGCCTTCAATCGTATCTGAACAATGAACTGGTATTTGCCAGCGCAGAAAATTATCCGGGTGTAGCACCCGCCATGAGAAATGAGTTTCCGGAAGTAATGGCTTCCGCCCGTTTGTACAATATGGGCTACAAGAATAACATTATCATCACCAACCAGGACGCAAAACCCGACCCGGTTGCATTCAAGCACCGCAGATTTCTGTATGCAGATTCTTCTTTCCTTCCGATGATGGGATATCCGATGGTGGCGGGCGATGCGAAGACAGCGTTAGCGCAACCGTTTAACGCGGTAATCTCAGAGAAATATGCACGGATGTATTTTGGTGATGAAGATCCCATCGGGAAATCATTGCGACTGCAAGACGATGATTTTGTTGATGAGCTTGTGAAGGTGACAGGTGTATTTAAAGATATTCCAGCAAATACGCATTTGAAGTTTGATGTTCTGTTTTCTTATAAAACACTTTTTCCCCGTGGTGATTGGGCTATTGACCGCTACGATCATGGTTGGAGGCGCAAGGATATGTACACGTTTATACGTGTGCGACCGGACGCTGACGTCAACGCACTGGAGGCAAAATTCCCTGCCTTGGTTGAAAAATATAAGCCTGAAAACAAGGAGCGAAATGCGAATGAGATTCTGTCGCTTCAGCCCATCAAATCCATTCACCTTACATCGAATTTGGCAGAGGAACCAGAGACCAATGGTGACGACCGCATCGTCAGGTTTATGTCGCTGATCGGGATTTTTGTTTTGATCATCGCCTGGATCAACTATGTAAACCTGTCCACAGCAAAAGCGATGGAACGCGCCCGTGAGGTAGGAGTTCGAAAAGTGATGGGCGCATTCAAAGCTCAACTGGTTCGTCAGTTTCTGATGGAGTCTGCCATGATCAACTTACTTTCAATACTTATCGCAGTGGCCATTGCTTTCCTGGTGCTGCCTTACTTCAATGCCCTTTCTGGATTGACATTGACCTTTTCGTCTTTCCTGGAGCCATGGTTCCTTTTGCTCGTTCTTGTTTTGTGGCTGTCGGGTACCCTACTCTCGGGGTTTTACCCGGCCCTCGTGTTGTCTTCGTTTAAGCCTGTGATGGTGTTGAAAGGAAAAATCAAGAATAGTGTAAGCGGAATTTTAATGCGCAAGGGCCTCGTAACACTCCAGTTTATTGCTTCGGTGGTACTGATTGCTTCTACCTTGATTGTATACCGGCAACTGAATTTTATGATGAGCCGCGATCTGGGCATGAACATCGACCAGGTGTTGGTTGTAGAACGGCCCGGCATTTCACCGCGCGACCGACAAGCTTTTAATTCATCGATTGATGTTTTTAGAAATGAACTTAAGAAAAGCCCCGGAGTCATGGGCGTTTCTGCTTCCGCTACCATTCCCGGAAAGCAACGGGAGTATAAAGCCATTGCAAAACGTTATGGTGCCCCTGACGATGAGCAGGTAACACTTCGCTTCAACAGCATGGATTTTGATTTTTTAAATGTGTTCAAAATGAAACTACTGGCGGGCAGGGCATTTTCAGAACAGTTTACTAATGACCCCGACACCTCGGTAATTATCAGTGAATCGGCTGTAAAATTATTAGGCTACAAAAATCCCGAAGAAGCTATTGGGCAAACAATCGCCATTCCGGGCTTTCAATGGAACCCGATTGTAACAGGGGTAGTGAACGATTACCACCAGGTTTCACTGAAGAAGCCACTCGATCCTTCTATTTTTTATTGCACAGCTTACGGTGGTGAATTCTATTCCATGCGTATCCAAACCGCTGACTTGCCTGCCATGGTCGAACATGTAAGACAGTCGTGGTTGAAGGCGTTCCCCGGAAATCCCTTCGAGTATTTTTTTCTTGATGATTATTTTAACAAGCAATATGAGAACGAGCGAAAATTCGGAAAGCTGTTTAGTACGTTTGCTGTATTGGCCGTGATTGTAGGCTGCCTCGGACTTTTTGGCTTATCTGCTTACACCGCTTCGCAGCGCACCAAAGAGATTGGCATTCGGAAAGTGCTGGGCTCCAGCGAGCGGGGAATTTTTATGTTGCTCTCAAAAGAGTATGTGGGCCTGGTACTTATAGCCATTACTATTGCCATCCCCCTGGTATGGTTGAGTATGAACAGTTGGATCACCAGCTTCCCATACCGCACTACGATTTCTGCAACCGTTTTTTTAATTGCCGGAGTAGCGGTGTTGGTGTTGGCCATTTCAACGGTGAGTTTCCAAACCCTGAAAGCGGCTCATAGTAATCCGGTGGACTCACTAAGGCACGAATAGCACCAGAGGTCAATCGTACCCTTAAACGTTCACCTTCACAACGTGTCATACTTTTGCAGTTTGTTGTTCATCGTGCAGAAGTTGTTGTTGATCTCCTTTTATAGTCGATTTTGTGGTTAAAGCCGTATCTTATATTCGTTAACCAACTCCATACGCATATGAAGAAGTATTCATTTCTTGTCCTTTTATCTATTCTATCATTTTTTGTTTCAGCCCAAACCGATGAGGAGCTCATTAAGCAGGTTGTGAATAGCGCCTACATTGAAGGCATACAGAATCGCGGGAGTGTAGAAGATATCCGAAAAGGGTTTCATCCTGCCTTTGTGATGCAGCGGTTCATAGAAAATGACGCCCGGCCGCTAGGTATCGAAGAATGGATTACTAACAACGAGAAGGCAAAAGCACAAAACCCGACAGCGGGGCCTCGCGCAGAAGGCAAATTTCTTTCCGTGGATGTAGCCGGCAGTGCTGCGGTGGTAAAACTTGAACTTTACCGTGATGGAAAGAAGACATTTACCGACTATCTCTCGCTTTATAAATTCCAGGAAGGGTGGAGGATAGTGGCTAAAATCTATTATCGCCAGCCTTAGTTTTTCGGTATGTAACCCGGGCCTCTGATAGCACGCCCGGGTTTTGCACCCGTGTGCTCTCCTTTATTTAAAACATGCACGCCATTCACGAATACATGCTCTACCCCAGTTGCATACTGATGGGGCTTCTCATACGTAGCGTGATCCTGAATTAAGTCAGGATTGAAAATTACCACATCAGCAAAGTAGCCTGTTTTCAAAGCGCCCCTTGCCTTAAGTTTTAAATTGGAAGCTGGAAGTGAGGTCATTCGCCTGATGGCTTCTTGCAGCGATAGAATTTTCTCATCTCTTACAAATCTCCCCAACACACGGGAAAAGGTGCCATAGGCGCGGGGGTGAATGCCCTGATCGGTAAATGGTTTTTCAGTTGCCGGAGCACCTGCATCAGATCCGAAACTCACAAAGGGCAACTTCATCATTCTCTTTACGTTCTCTTCCGATTGAAGAAAGTAAACAGCGGCTGTTTTCTTCGAACGGTCTTTCACTAATAAATCAAGCACGGTTTCATCGGCATCCTTGCCATGCAAGCGGGCCACCTCATCTAATCGTTTACCCTGATATAACCGGTGCAACGAATCATTTCTGAATCCTAACAGCATAACGTTGGCCGGATCGGAGTTCTTCTGTGGAAACCCCACCTGCATCTCATGAATAATTTTTCTGCGTTGCTCTGCATTGGCAAATCTTTTTTTAACAGTTTTAAATGATCCGGCCATTGCCCACTTGGGTACCCGCTCTGCCAGGTCGGTAGCGCTGGCCATGTACGGATACATATTGGCAGTAACTTTTAACCCTGCCTTTTGCGCACTGTCAATTTTGTTAAGGATCGTATCAATTTTATTCCAGTTGCGGCTGTGGTTGATTTTTAAATGATAGATTTCTACCGGTATGCTTGCTTCTCTTCCAATCTTCAGAGCTTCATCAAGTGCTTCAAGAATTAAATCACTTTCGCTGCGCATGTGGGTAATGTAGCTTCCTCCGTATTGCTGAGCCGTTTTGCTGAGTTCGATTAGTTCGGTTGTGGAAGCATAAATAGCAGGGGCATAAATTAATGAAGTACCTAAACCCATAGCCCCTTCTTCCATGGCCTGCTTGACCAGACTTTTCATGCGGTTAAGTTCATCGGGTGTCGCTGCCCGGTTTTCATTACCTATTTCATGCATGCGAATGGTAGTCGCTCCGACAAAGGAAGCTACGTTGGGGTTAATCCCTTTTTTCATCAACCATTTATAATAACCATCAAGACTGGTCCAAAGACTATCAACCCCCTTCACTTTTCTTTTTACAGGGTAGGCTGTTAAGCCTTCTCCAAAAACTTCAAGGGTTACACCTTGCTTGATATCACTCATGGCACGACCGTCTTTTAGAAGCGTGCCATCGGCCCAGCTTAGCATGTTAATGAATCCGGGTGCCAGGGCTAACCCGGTGGCATCGATTTCTTTTTTTCCTTTTGCCGATGAAAGATCTCCGATAGCAGCAATAGTATCCGCCTGCAAGGCCATATCGCCACGAAAAGGTTTTGAACCCGAGCCATCATAAATCATTCCGTTGCGAATGATAACATCGTACAGTGTGGTTTGCCTTTCCTGACAGGTAATAAAAAGTAGGGAGGCAAAAACAAGTAGAGTTGACCGCATGAAATTACCAGGCTGCTATACTGACCAGAACGATATTGACGATGACATAAAACAGTACCACCAATCGCGATCCGATTTTATTCACCTTATCGCATAAGTCATTTTTTCCGTGGTCGTAAAGTTTCAACGTAATGGCAGAAACAACCAGGGTAGCAAATATGATGAAGAAAGTAATGGCGTGAAGGGTATCGACCAGACTAAAAGAAGTGGTTTCGGGTAACAATGAGTCAATGATGTATTTGTTACCCACAGCGGCAAACAAACCACCCACCGGCAAACCAAAACGCGGTTCCAGTTCGGATGGATGTGGGGTAAAGCTCAACATCGAAATAAGAAACGCTATATACATGCCAATGAAAATTTTTGCAAACAATCCCCAGGCATTGCGTTCTATATCCATCTCTATATTAAAGGAAGCATATTCTGAATATTGATCAGCGGCAGCACCAAAGGCTGTCTCATAATCATTTACCGTAGTGTTCACGGTAAACCGGTTGATGTCCCACCCTTCCAGCGTCAGCTCCTTATCAAACGTGCTCCCTTCAATGTCAGGCGCAAAAATCAGTTTCGAATTATCAAACACTGCGTTTTCGATATGAATGGTGAGGTGCTGGGTGTCAAATGGAAAATCTTCGACCGTCCACTGCTTCTTCATAATACATTTCATTTTCAGCATCACCCATGCTTTGCCGTCTACCGAATCGAGGATGACTTCGGGCTTGTCAATGGTTTTGGCATTCGGGATATCTAACTGCGATGTGAAATCAAATTCCGGATTATCATAAATAAACCAGAGCCAGAAACGTACAGTAAATTCTTTTTCCCTGAAGTTAATGTCGTGCACACTGATTACATAGGCTCCGATTTTAACGGTGTCAGGTGCCGTTTGCGAACTATCGGTTTGTGAAAACCCGGGAAGTTCAGCGAGCAAAAAGAGGATTAGCAGACTAACTTTTCTCATACCATAGGGAAAACAAATCTACACGAATTATTGACTTTCAGGTTTGAAGATTAGTACCTAATTTCGGAGTCTAAACAATTATCTATGTATCAGGGATTACTTCATTCGCACTCCGGACTTCGTTATATCGTTTTGATTTTACTGCTTGCCGTTATTGTCAAATCAACCATCGGTTGGTTAGGTAAGAAACCCTTTACCGGGATTGATAATAAGCTAAGCCTTTGGTTGCTGATCACTACGCACATCCAGTTTCTATTGGGACTTGTGTTGTATTTTCAAAGTCCCTGGGTACAGTTTTCAGGAGATACCATGGGTAATTCACAACTCCGGTATTGGACGGTCGAGCACGTTGTCGCAATGCTTATTGCCGTAGTGCTGATTACAATTGCACGTTCAACGTCAAAGCGAATGAAAGAAGATGAAGCCAGGCACAAACGGTTGGCCATTTTTAATGAAATGGCTTTCTTTATTATTCTGATTACAATTTGGTTGGGCGGCAGGGGTATTTTAAGTATGAATATGTAGAGTGGTTTAGTATTTTTAATTAATATAAATTGATCTCCATGAGAAAGCTTCTTGTCATTTGTCTGTTGGCCGGTATCCCTTCATGGGCACAACAATTTGCACCCCGGTTTGAACTGGTGAAGCTTGGAAAGCAGGTAAACACGTTTCGGCATGAGGCGGCACCGGCAATTTCACCGGACGGCAACAAGGTTTATTTTTTTGTGCAGAACCATCCTGAAAACACGTATGGAAAAGAGGGTAGCCAGGATATCTGGATGAGCTCGAAGGATGAAAAAGGTGAATGGGGCCCTGCACAGCATTTATCATCACCTTTTAATAATCACCGGTCCAACCAGGTGTTTAATGCGTTGCCTGATGGAAGTCTCTTTATTCGGGGAGGCAGGAGTAAAAATTCAAAAAGCTTTTCCATCGTTTCTCCCGGAGGTGGAAGCACTGAACTAAAAGTACAGGGCTTTGAAAAAATGGAAGCCGGTAGATTTTGGGGTGCTGCTATTTCAGCTGATCAAAAACACATGATCATTTATTTCTCTGAAGTGAAAGACAGTCCGAAGAGCGATCTGTATGTAAGTCATGCACAAGGTGCCACCTGGTCTGTACCACAAAAACTGAAGCTCAGTTCTCCATCCGATGAATATGCCCCCTTCATCAGCCCCGATCAGAAGACGTTGTTTTTTGCCAGTGATAGAAATGCACCGGGCAAAAAGGGCATGGCGGATATTTACCGCTGTACACGCCTGGATGATACCTGGACGAACTGGTCAGCACCCGTTAATGTTGGAAGTCCCATCAATACGGCAGCCGATGATGCCTATTTCTCGATGGATAACAGTGGAAATGTATTTACCTCCCGTGCAAATAGCCGTCTTGACGGTGGCAATCTGGATTTGTTTGTGCTGGTTCCGCGCAATATTAAAGTGACGTTGAAAGGCATTGTGTACAACGACAAAACAAAACAAGCCATTGATGGGAACGTAGAAGTTAAAATTAAAGAACATAAACCCATCAGCCTGGCAACAAAACCCGTGGGTAATTATGAGACCTTGATTCCTGAAGTGAGTGAATACGCTGTACTGGCAAGCGCCAATGGATATCTTCCTAAAGAAGAAACATTTACGGTGCCGAAATTAGGCAATGACACAACGTTGATTACGGATATGTACTTAACTCCAATCGCCAGGAAATTAGTGATTGCAGGAACTGTGTATGATGCAAAAACAGAAAAGCCCATCAATGCCAAGGTAGATGTAACCTTCAAACCTCAAAAGCGAAACATTGCGCGCGCTGATGCCTTGCAGGGAAAGTATGAAGCCCCCATTGAACGATTAGGCTGGTATTTACTTACAGGTTCTTCTGAAGGGTACCTGAATTCGGTTGATAGTGTGGAGGCTGTTGATGAAGAGATAACGCCCGTTGTTAAAGATCTATATCTGAAACCCATTGAGGTAGGCACTACGGTACGTCTAAAAAACATCTATTTCGATTTTGATAAGACTACCTTGAAGCCTATTTCGTTTGTGGAATTGAATAAAGTTGTTGAGTTCCTCAACGCAAATCCTACTGTTGAAATTGAAATCGAGGGCCACACCGACAGCAAAGGTTCTGATGATTACAATTTGAATCTCTCGCAGGGGCGCTCGCAAGCGGTGGTCGATTATATGATCAGTCAGGGTATTGATCCCCTTCGTTTAAAGGCACATGGCTTCGGTGAAACAAAACCGATTGACACGAACGATACGGAAGATGGCCGTGCTAACAACCGCAGGGTTGAGTTTACGGTAGTCAAAACCTAGTCAGGCAATAGAATGGACAGTAATGTAATCCCTGATTACATGAATTGTGTCTTCAACAGTATCTGAAGTAATCACCCGGTAGGATCCTAATTTTTTGATGTATTGTGCAGTCTCCTCAGACTGATTCATAAGAATAATTTTTTGATTGGCTTTAATGGCAAGGGCTACTTCCGAAAGTGTACCTGCTGCCATGCCAATCACCACTAACACATGACTCGTTAATACATTAATATTGTTACGGGCGCTGCCCATATCAGTATAGATTCTGATTTGTGCATGACGGGATACTTCTTCGCCTGTTGCTCCGGGCAAGATCCCGATGGTCAATCCCTTGTTGTCATCGGCACCTTTCATGGCTGCTTCCATCACACCAAACTTTCTGCCTCCCGTCAACACAACCCATCCTTGCCTGGCGATGGCTGTTCCCAATTCATACGCTAACTCATTGTCTTCCGGCCTTGCTGTCTCTCCGGGCCCCATCACTCCTATAATAATCTTCATTGCCATGATTAAAAATACACCTCAGAAGATTTGTAACAAGCGTTAGGGGATGTAGAAATTGTTACT
>JAKEEN010000133.1 GCA_022616575.1 Flammeovirgaceae bacterium | reverse complement strand
AGTATCCCTGTCTTTGCATCGTAATGCAACAAGAGCCATCGTCCATTGAGCGTTGCTTCAAATCGGTTGATGCCCGCCAGATTATCTTTGATCTTAAACCGGACATTTTGGTTCGTGATGTAGATTGGCCTGATGGTGGGCGCAATGCTGTCTTCAAGAATAGTAAATTCTCCAAATTCCCTCGTTGAAAAACTAATTCTTCCATTATTCAACGCGCCTCCGTTAAACGCAAACCCTTTTCCAACGATTCTGTAAACTGCCGTTTTCTGGTTCCAATCAGTTTCTGTGTCTTTCCTGATTGAAATTAAGAGGCTTTTATGTAAAGGCACATTCTTGTCGCCAATGCCATAAACTACTGATGAGTCATTAGCGTATCGTTTATAATTTATGAAGTAGAGCGTGTCGTAGAGGCAATCTTTTTCAAAATCCACCTCAAGCCAGTCACTATAATATGTGTAATCGATACCGTATGGAATAATAGACTTCAGGTTAGTTGCATAGGTCGATTTACAAGTGGTTATAGAATCGGGTAGAAGCCTTCTTAAATCAATCAGGTAATTGGATTGGTTTTGGTTATAATAACTGGGGCTTACATCAACACTGCTACCCTTAACATAAACTTTTGCAGGCGCGTCATGGCACATTTTTGACGTAAGGCTGAGAATATTTTCATGCACATCTACTGCCAGCTCATTTCGCATGGGCTCGAGAAGTGTTGTCTCAGCTGATGGCGGTGAATATTTCAAACTAAAGAGAAAGGTGCTTGAATTATTGGCCACATCTTTTAATTTGATTTCGATTTTCGTCACCCCGGTCTCAGCGACAGAAAATTTTCCGCTTAGTCGTTTGTCATATATCTGCAAATCATTGCCATCATCCAGGTATAGCTTGTAAAACTTTGAACCATTGGTTCGCATGGCCTTAAAGTTGAGTGCGGTATTAATCTTGCGTGTTTCAGCAAGGTTAATATTTTCAATTTGTTGACTGAATATCTTTTTGCCGTTGGCGAATACTTCAATGAATTTAACGCCTCCGAAAAAATGGCCTTTGTAAGCAAATCTGTCTTTGGCAATTAATTCAATGCCAATATTGCCGCTGGCTAAGATGGGTTGAGGGAGTTGATAGTTTTCCCCGACCTTCAACACATAAAATTCAAACCTTCCGAACTTATCGTTAATGCGTGAATTTGCATCCAGCGTTACCAACGCCACTTTCTCAGCTTTAGGAGAAAATGTATCGGTGATTTCATCAAACCCAAAAGAAAGTGGGTCTAGTGCATTGCCTTTGTCATCGCGTATATCGAAATGTAAGTGCGGGCCGCTGGATGAGCCAGTGTTTCCTGATAGTGCCACGGTGTCTCCACGTTTAATAAGAAACTGGTTCTCGCGAAAATATAAATCGATCTCACCGGTCTTTCTTCTGTACTGCTCCTTCAAAATGTAATCGGCTACGTCACCATTGAACTTATCCAAATGCGCATAGAGCGTTGTGTTGCCATCCGGATGTTTGATGTAAAGCACGTTGCCATATCCGGTTGAACTCATTGTGGCCCTTGAAACATAACCGCTTTTGGAGGCCAGTACTGGCAGCCCGATGGTATTGTTTGTACGGATATCAATGCCTGAATGAAAGTGGTTACTCCGAAGCTCACCCATGTTTCCTGCCAGTGAGCCTGGCATACCCGGATTTACCGGGTATAGGTACTTCTCGTCTTCCTTTTTAAACGCAGGAAGTTCCGGTCTGCTTAACTGTGAAAATGCAACGAACGTTGGCAGCAGAAAAACTGCCGGAAAAACTCTACTTAACCTCGAATTCCAATAACTTCTCATCTTCAATAAATGCTGTAAGCTTGTCACCAATCTGAACAGGCCCGACCCCTTTGGGTGTACCGGTAAAAATTAAATCGCCTGTGCGCAACGTAAAAAATCTTGACAGGTACGAAATTATATAATCAAACGGAAAAAGCATAAAACTTGTGTTGCCTTGTTGCTTTAATTGTCCATTTACCTGTAAGCTGAAGTTAATACTGGTAAGGTCTTTAAAGTTACCTATCGGGATGAACTTATCTGAGAGTGGGGCTGAGCCGTTAAACCCTTTAGCGATATCCCAGGGTAGGCCTTTTTCTTTGGCTTTTTGTTGAAGATCGCGAGCCGTGAAGTCAATTCCAATCCCTATCGCATCATAATACTTACTGGCAAATTTCTCTTGTATGTTCTTACCTTCTTTACAAATACGAAGGACGAGCTCTACTTCATGATGAATGTCTTTGGAAAAATCAGGAAAGTAGAAGGGAGCGTTGTTTCGAAGTACAGCAGTCTCTGGTTTGGTAAAAATAACAGGCTCGTCAGGACGTTCGTTGTTCAACTCCTGAATGTGCTCTGCGTAGTTTCTTCCAATGGCAAATATTTTCATCTTTTTAAGTTATCCGTTAATCGTTAATCGGGGGTGTGGGGCCTGTGTGTGAATTTGTGACTAATGACCGGTGCCTAATGACTCAAGACTCAAGACTAAGCAACTATTTTCACAATTCTAATACGAGTGCCGACTTTCCAGCAACTGAAATTGTAACCAGGTCCTTTAAAGTTTCTTCACTTATCACGTTAAAAGCAGAGGTAAATCCGCCCATGCGTTCAGAAAAGCGTTTGGTGTCTACAATTTTTGACAGGCTATTATTGTTTAGGATCACCATTACAGTTTTTGAATCGTTATACCTGAAATACACATAAACATTTTCAAACGGCAAGTAGTGCATTGTGTTTCCATTGTGGATGACTTCATTTTCTTTTCTCCAGTTCAGCAGTTTTCGGGTAAATTCATAATACGCCTGCTGCTCCGTGGTTCTTCCAGTAGTGCTGAATGCATTTTGTGTATCGGTTTCCCATCCGCCCGGAAAGTCTCTTCGGATGTCTCCGTCACCCACCGACTTGCTCCCCATCATCCCGATTTCATCTCCATAATAGAGCTGGGGTATTCCCCTGATGGTTAAGATCAGCGTAGTTACCAGCTT
>JAKEEN010000132.1 GCA_022616575.1 Flammeovirgaceae bacterium | reverse complement strand
ACTGTATCGTCAGCATTGTCAGGATTAACCTCCTACGAGTCTAATACGACTGTAGGAGTCGTCAGACCTGACATTGAAAATGAAAGAAAAACTTACAACAAAAGGAAGGTCTAAACCTTTCATTTTCAATCGTCAGCACAAAATGCAAAAAAGTCTAATTACTTTTTTGGGTTTATCATATCCGCAGCTTTCTCAGCAATCATTAATGTAGGTGCATTGGTATTGCCACTGCTAATGGTCGGCATCACAGAAGCATCGGCTACGCGAAGTTTGTTAATCCCTTTTACCTTCAATTGAGGATCAACCACACTCATTTCATCTACTCCCATTTTGCAAGTACCTACCGGATGATAGACGCATTCAGCGCTTCGCTCAATATGATCAAGCATGGCTTCATCAGAATCCTGCCTGGCAGGACAATGTGTTCGTAAGCGATATTCATCGAATGCTTTTTGTGCTAACACGTCCAAGGCAATTCGCCCACCGCGCACCATTATTTTTTTATCTTCTTCGGCCGACAAATAATTGGGGTCTATCGTCAGCGGGTCAGAAGGATTTTTTGAGCTAATAGCAACATATCCGCGGCTTGCTGGCCGGACCTGCGTAGGTAAAATCGTGTATCCATCGGTATGAGGAAAAGTACTGAGATCAAAAATATTAGTGGTATAATCGTTTCCCGCATGCGTAGCGGTAAATTGAAATTGTAAATCAGGTCGCCTTAAATCTTCCGATGACTTTAAAAAAGCATTTGTTTGAAGAGGGCCTACGGTGAGCGGACCTTGTTTAAAAAGAAGGTACTGGAGAAATGCCTGAAATTGTTTGTGCAATGGAATGTAACGGTTGTTACTGATGGGCTTTTTGCACAAACTACTCACTGCATAGAAAAGATGGTCTTGTAAATTTTTTCCAACTCCTGGTATTTCCTTCCTTAGAGCAATTCCTGCCCTATTGAGATATTCAGCCGGACCAACACCCGAAAGCAATAACAGGTGGGGTGAGCCAAACGCACCTGAAGCCAGCACCACTTCATTGGAGGCAAAAAGATTTTCAGACGAATTCCTTCCTGTTTTGATTTCAACCCCTTTTGCTTCATCACCTTCAATAATGATTTGCTTGACAAGCGCCCCGGTTATTACTGTTAAATTTTTTCGATGCTCAATGGGTTTGAGAAATGCCCGATAAGCGCTTTGACGTTTTACATCTTTCATGGTGTATTGAAACCATCCTGCGCCTTCTTGCTGTGATCCATTAAAATCATTAGTAAGCGGTATTCCCCATTCATGGCAGGCTTTTATAAAGGCTTCACCCAATGGATTTTTAAACCAATAGGCCTGTGTTACATGTTGCGCTCCTCCCTTTGCATGAAATTCATTTTCGAATTGCTCATTATCTTCTGATTTTTTGAAGTAAGGAAGCACTTCATCGTAACTCCAACCATTACATCCTAATGAAGCCCATCCATCATAATCTTCTCGTTGTCCGCGTATGTAGGCCATAGCATTAGTAGAACTGCACCCGCCTAATACCTTTCCACGGGGATGATAAATTTTTCTGTTCTGTAAATTTTTTTGAGGCACTGTCCAATAGCAATTCCAATCTACATTGCTTTGATGCAATCGCATGTAGCCCCCGGGAATATGAATTTCCGGTTTAGAATCTTTGCCACCGGCTTCAACCAAGGCAACGGTGGTAGCAGGATTTTCTGAAAGTCGATTGGCGAGTACGCAACCGGCAGAGCCAGCACCAACTATGATGTAACTAAATGTCATACAATGAAATGAACAAACAAGGTAATAAGTTGATTTCGTATCTTAGGTAGCAGTAAAATGAAAAACTTTCTGTTCATAGTCTTTTCGTTGGTAGCGCAACCGGTTCTTGCTCAACCCACATTCAGCGAAGCGTTCCCGCAAATCAGTTTTACATTGCCGATTGAAATGGCCATGCCTCCAGATTTATCCAACAGGATCTTTGTTGTTCAGCAGGGTGGTCTTATAAAAGTATTTCCAAATAAACCGACCGTGACTGCAGCCGAAGTAAAAACATTTTTAAACCTGACACCTAAGATTATTTCAGGAGGCGAAAGGGGACTGTTGGGTTTTGCCTTTCATCCTGAGTACGCAAGCAATGGATTTTTTTTTGTGAACTACACACGGCCAAGTCCGCTTACATCGGTAATCTCCCGTTTTCAGGTAAGTGCATCTAATCCGGATGAAGCAGATATACAAAGCGAAGTGATTTTATTTACGCAATCGCAACCGTATGATAATCATAATGGAGGCAAGCTGGCTTTTGGCAATGATGGTTATCTCTATATTTCTTTGGGTGATGGGGGTAGCGGAGGTGATCCTCAAAACAATGCACAAACCCTCACCACCCTTCTCGGAAAAATCCTGCGTATTGATGTTGATAATACTTTCGATACGTTGAACTATGCATTTCCACCCGACAATCCATTCGTTAACAATACGCAAGGGTACCGGAAGGAAATTTACGCCTATGGTTTAAGAAACGTTTGGAAATTTTCGATTGATCAAACTACAGGAACAATATGGGCCGGAGATGTAGGTCAAAATCGGGCGGAGGAAATCGACCTTATTGTTAACGGAGGAAATTATGGTTGGAAAATTATGGAAGGATTTCAATGCTATCCTACTACGGCTATATGCGACACAGCGAGTCTTGAATTGCCAATCTTTGAATATACTCGCGAAAACGGTGATCGGTCCATCACAGGAGGTTACGTATATCGGGGTGTGCAAATTCCGGAGTGGCAGGGAAAATATATTTATTCCGATTACATCAGTGGAAAGATCTGGACGCTGGCGTATGAAAACAATGTTGCTACTACTGAATTTGTGCGAAGTGCAGGGGGTAATGTGTCTTGCTTTGGAGAGGATTACAATAAAGAACTGTACGTATTGATTTACAACACAGGCAAAATCTGGAGATTCTTACCAACTGTTCCTGCTGCCCCCTCGGATTTAATACTGACTGAATCACCAACTCAAAACGAACTTCAATGGACTGAGAATTCAAACAATGAACTTGGATATATCATTGAACGATCGTGGTTTTACGATTCTAATTTTGAAGTGTTGGACACTGTTTCGACAAACTCCAATCAATACCTTGAAGATATTGGATCGGATACAACCCATTACAACTACAGGGTGAGCGCATACAATGACGGGGGCCAGTCAGAATATGCGTATGTAGCTGACATTATCCTGAGCACAGAAGAAGGTTCAAATAAACAAATAAGGATATTCCCTAATCCCAGTAGTGGAACCATTTATATTGAACTTCAACAACCCGCAAATGTTCTCATTACAGATGCCACCGGGCACAATCATTTAGATTTGCAAAATATTTCAGGTACGCTTCCTGTACAATTGTATGAAGGAATTTATATAGTGATTGTTCAATCACGTCAATATTTAATCAGGCAGAAAATTGTTGTGAAATAAGTGTGAATTCCTTTTGCAATATCCTGGATGTTCCCCGTACAAATTTAAATAGTGATTTTATTACATTTATATTCATTATGAAATACCTGCCTTTCTTCTTCTTCGGTTTGATTTTCGCATCATGCACGGAAGTTTCCTTTACCGTGCCGCAACCGAAAGGCATAAAAAAATTGATCGAAATTCCAGATCAGTTTGTGGGAAAGTATGTTTCAACATACTCATCAGAGACAACGGATACACTTGTAATTTCCAAAACCGGCTACCTGATTAAAGAGGTAAAAGAAAAGCCCGACATCAATCTTGAACGGGGCTCTCTCAGCGATTCACTGGTTATTAAATTTTATCGGGGTTATTATTTTGTCAACATGAAAGAGAATGACCAGTGGATTCTGCGCATTCTGAGGTTCTCGGACAATCAACTTGAGTTTTCTTCGATTGATATCTCAACGGATGAGCAAAAGGAAAAATTAAAATCATTAAAACCAGAGATTCTGAAAATTGATGGCAATACCTATTACCGGATTAATCCTTCGAAAAAGAAGATTCTTAAGTTGGTGCAACAACAATCACCATCGGGTATTTTGAAGAAGGTGGAGTAGTGTAAAATCAGACTGACAAAACGATT
>JAKEEN010000131.1 GCA_022616575.1 Flammeovirgaceae bacterium | reverse complement strand
CGTTGTACCGATTTTTTGTTTTGCTCATAATACGTCATCACCTTTTCGTTACCGGTAATTCCCTTCATTTCCACGGTAGAAAAAATTCCCGCTGCTAATTCTTTCAACTCGGTAGCCAGATATTCACGAACGTGCCACGGATTTCTTGACAATGACATTTTGCGGTTAGGTGTTGTAATGAGTGCAACTCCACCTGGCTTTAAAACACGATAAATCTCCTCCAGATATAAAGTATCATTTGCGATATGCTCAATCACCTGAAAACTTACCACGCAGTCATACCGATTATTTTCAAGTCCGGTCAGTGGTGGAATGTTCATGCTCTTGAAATTTCCATGCGGGTACTTCGCTTTAAGTTCGTTAATAACCGCTTCGATTTTATCAACTGCCGTAAACTCAGTAGAATTTTCCATCAACAGCCCTACGCCCCGGCCTTCACCGCAACCTACCTCGAGCACATTTCCGTTTACATAACTTTCTGCCACCACATAGGCTTTGAACAGTCGCTGATGAATCGGGTTATCAGACGGAATGCTTTCTGAAGCAATCTCGGTAGTATAAACGCTTGCCATATTTTAAAACAAAGGACGCAAAAATAGACAGTGCAATCCTATTTTTCCAAAAGCTTTTGGTTAATTTGAAAAAGACTATGAATAGGTATTTTTTCTTGTTTTTACTGGGTTCCTGCTGGCTCGTCAATGCGCAAGATCTCCGTTCGGTCAATTATAATTATCTCTATAACCCGGAAGAGTCAATTCAATTTCAATTCGCACCGTACAGAATAAATGATGAGGTCTGGGCTCAGTATCAGGTCAAATCGAATGCACCTGTTGAAATTAAATGGGAGCTTAGGGATGCCCTGAGCGATCGTGAAGGCGTATCACTGAAAACAATGACTTCAAAGATTAATGCGGGCATCGAGAAATTTTCCGGACTGTCAACGGGAAAAATTTTAGTGGCCATTGTATCAGACAGTACAAAAAAGAATTCAAAAGTCTATTATAAACAGTTAGAGCAGGAAAAGTTGCCGCCTTTTTGTGTGGAAAACTCGCAAGGTAATTACCTAAGTCCTCAGACCCTAACTCAAATTTTTCCCACTACAAGTGTCTATATCTCATATTATTCAACAGACTTTCCGCCTGCATCTTCACCGCATAATCTTGCACAAAGTAAAGTTTCTCCATTACTAAAAGCTGACTCAATCTTTCGATTTTCAACGGAAGAAAAAATCGCATTCACTAAGAGCGGTTTGTATTTATTTCAAACTGATACATCAAAAGCGGAAGGAAGGGCCTGGCGCGTAGAAGATGATTATCCAAAATATGCTACACTGGAAAGCCTGGCCGATCCCCTTGTTTACATTTGTACCAAGCAGGAATTTGAAAAATTAAAACTGGCAAAGGGTGATAAAAAACTATTTGATAAAACCATCTTATCAATTACAGGTAGTACGGAGCGCGCAAAAATCTTTATACGGAATTATTTCAGACGGGTAGAGTTAGCGAATACATATTTCACCTCCTATAAAGAAGGGTGGAAGAACGACCGCGGGATGATCTATATCATCTTTGGTTTACCCGAAGAGGTTTTCAAATTTGCAGATCGTGAAATATGGGATTATGAAATTAACGGGAAGAAAGTGCGGTTTCAGTTTATGAAGCTCCCTACTATATTCGATCCGGATAACTACGTTTTAATCAGGGAAAAAAAATACGCACAAACCTGGTTTCAAACGATTGACCTGTGGAGGAAGGCTAGATTTTAATTCAAGACTCAATATTTAAAATTCAAAACTGTCTCAACATAATTTTGAATATTGAATTTTCTCAATTTTGAATTTCACTATGGAAAAATCAGAATTCATATATGGAACCCGCGCTGTGATGGAAGCCATCAAAGCCGGAAAGGAAATTGAAAAAATCATGGTGCAGTCCGGATTGGGTAATGACCTCATTCGTGAATTGCAAAAAGAAGCCAGGGACCAAAATCTACCAATCAGTTATGTACCACTCCAAAAACTGAACAAGTTCACAACTAAAAATCATCAGGGTGTCATCGGTATTTTATCTTCTGTTACCTATGCCTCTCTCGAGAACCTGGTTGATAAAGCTTTCTCAGAAGGCAGGGAGCCATTTGTACTTATTCTTGATCGGGTCACTGATGTCAGGAATTTTGGAGCGCTTGTGCGTACTGCCGAATGTGCCGGAATAGATTGTGTGGTTATACCCGACAAAGGGAATGCCCCCATCACGAGTGATGCGATGAAAACCTCCGCAGGAGCATTAAATCATGTACCAGTCTGCCGGGAAAAAGATTTAAAAAAGACAATCAAGCTTCTTCAAGAGAGTGGTATTATGGTGGTTGCCTGTACAGAAAAAGCAGAGAGAACTATTTATGAAATAACTTTTAACCGGCCCGTGGCTTTGCTGATGGGCTCAGAAGAAGATGGTATCTCAGACGTGCTTCTCAGAGGGGTAGATGAATTGGTAAAAATACCCATGAAAGGAAAAATTGAATCACTCAATGTTTCGGTTGCTGCAGGCATCGCGATTTATGAGGTGGTGAGGCAGAAACTGTAAATACGAACTTCCAGGCGCGTAGTGGAAGAGTTTTCCATTTATATATTGCTATTGGCCCTCTGATAGTCGGCTTCGTTCTTCTTCTATTCCGCCCTTTCTGTTACGTGAGGCTTTTACTTTTTGATTTCCGAACCGGTAATTAAACCCAACAATAAAACGTCTGAAACTGAAGCGTCCGCTACCGTCTACTTTCTGACCACCATAGTTTGAGTGAATGTACCATCGTTGCGTATTAAACACATCGTTTAGCGAGGCCGTGAGTTGACCATTTTTGAAAACAGACTTTCTAAGTCCCATGGTTAATGACCACATGGCATTAGTTTTTATAGTGCCTTGCCAGATAGAAGGTGAATTATACCACATACTTACCTCTGCTTTAAAATCATGGGGCATAGTAACGGTGCTCTGAAAGGAAATGTTGTAGGCAGCTACATCAAGGTCAAAATTAACGCCATCTAAAAATGCTTTGTATCGGGCATAATAAATATTCACATTGCCCCGAAGGTTCCACCAGTCGGTAATATCAAATGGGTAACTTGCATTGAGTGCCGTATTATATCCATCGGCCATGTTCTTGGGTATCAGTTTCGAGGCCCTGATGTTTTCCGTATTAGTAGTATCCAGTACGCGGGCAAAAAAATCATTGGTAATGCTGTAGCTGGCGATCAGGTTGAATTTTGAATTCCATGAATAGGTTACCTGGTAATTACTGGTATACTGAGGTTTTAAAAAAGGATTACCCTCTGCAAAATTAAGTTCATCCAACTTAAACCTGAATGGGTTTAGATTCTGATAGTTAGGACGGTCTATGCGCCTGCTGTAGCTGATGCCAACTTTATTTTTCTTATCAATTTCCATGGTTATGCCTGCCGTTGGAAAGAGACCGGTATAATTTCTCTTGACACGGTTATTTTCTACGTTCGTTGAACTGGTGAGAACACCCAATGATCGAGTGGTTTCAGAACGCAGCCCGGCATTGAGATTGAATTTTTGGCCTGCTTTCACATTATAATTCAAATAGAAAGCCATGATTTCTTCAGTGTAGTTGAAGGTATTGCTCTGGCTTGAATCTGTTTCAAACTCACTTCCATTTTGTTCAAGAAACAAAAGCGAGTTTTCCGATTCTACAGAAGATAACTTGAAACCAAAACCCAACTGGCCTTTCAACAAATTCCTTTCATAATCAGCCTTCAATGTCTTTATATCGATGATCGTTCTCCGGTCATTTCGGTTAGCATTACTTGAATCCATATTTTGCTGGGTTTCATCGTCAAAATATGTATTAGGTTGAAATGTGTCGCCATAGTTCGTGTAATGTCCTAAGTCGCCATCCACATTTAAAGAAGTTCCTTTTTCTCCTTTGTACTGGTAATTCACGTTGAAAGAAGTATTAGTAATATCAAACCGTTGATGATTCTCTGCAATTAAGAGTTGATCGATGGAATAATCAGCATCATTTCTAATGGGTGTCCTCGCATTGGTTTCATTACTGCGATCAATGAGGGTTGAGTTGGCTAAAACCCCCAGGGTGTGTTTTTTGTTCAGGAAGAAATCAGTACCCAGCCTGAAATCTGCGCCTTTGTTGTTCCAAACATCAACTGACCGGTTTTCTACCAAATACCCGTTTTGACGTCTGTCGAGATGGAAATGACTTTCACCTTTGTTGTCGTAAAGGGAAACAGCTCCGAATAGATTTGATTTCTTTGATCGATTATTAAATGTAAGTCCTGCATTGTACCGGTTGTGAAGGTCAATGGAATATCCAACCACAACTGTTCCATTCAATCCTAAATTAGCATCCCGCTTTAAGCGGATGTTAATGATGCCGGCATTGCCTTCCGCATCATATTTTGCCGATGGATTTGTAATTATCTCCACTGCCTCAATATTTTCTGACCGTAAACTTTTTAGCATGGCCGTTAAGTCGTCTCCCCGCAGTTGCACACGTTTCCCATCAATGTAAATCAGCACACCGTTTTTGCCCATCACTACCAGGTTCTCGTTATTATCCAGTATGATGCCAGGGGCTTTGGACAATAAATCGATCGCATCGTTACCCGATGAGTTGATGGTTCCCTGAACATTGAAGACAGTTTTGTCTGGATGTATTTCCACCATCTGCCTGGCCCCGGTTACGGTTACTTCTTTCAATTCCGTAACTGAGGTTGCCAGCTCTACCTTGCCAAGATCGGACGATTGACCGACCGTATAATTAAAAAAATCAGATTTAAACGGCTTGTATTGGAGGCTTCTTGTTACGATGCGGTACTCACCGCTTTTCACTTGAAGGAAATTAAACCGGCCCTCGGCATTGGAGACTTCGGTTTTCACAACTGCCGAATCTTTGTTTAAGAGAATAACTGCCACAAAGGCTGCTGCTTCACCATTTTGTTCTTTCAAAATGCCTGTAATCTGTGGCAAACTATTCTGGGCGCAAAGAGGAATGACAGCAATGAAAAGGAGAGCCGTGTAAAGGTGCTTCATACGGATAAGGGGTGGGTATGCAGCATTTAACGCAGCCTTAAAAGCTGAAGTTGCTCAATTATACAAATGGGAAACTTTAAATACGAGAGGCTTTAGAATGGTTCCGTGGTGGCTCAAAGAAAATCAGTGCCGCCAGGTTTGGATTTTAAGTCATTTACAAACTTTCTGAACTGTGCTTCTTTATCCTTTTCACATACAATTACCACGTTGCCGAAAGCACCCACCAAATACCCGTTTAAGCCTTGCACAACAATAAGTTTATCGGGTGATGAGGTTTTGATAATCGAATTGCGCGTATCGTACAAAAGCGCGTTTGCCTGAACGGCATTATTACTTTTATCTTTTTCAGAAATATCATGAATAGCTCCCCATGATCCGAGATCAGACCATGAGAAATCGCCCTGGCACACAAATACATTAGATGCCTTTTCCATAATTGCATAATCAATGGAAATGTTTTTGCATTGTCCATACGCATGTTGCAATGCGGTTTTCTCTGAAGACGTTCCAAACTTATCCTGCATCTCCTCAAACACTTCTGCCAATTCGGGTTGATGTTCTTTCAGCGCCTGAATAATTGCTTGAACCCCCCAAATAAATATTCCTGCATTCCAGACAAAGTCGCCACTTTCAAGAAACTTCTTTGCCAATGAAAGCTCTGGTTTTTCAGTAAAGGTCTTTACCTTCTTTAGAAATTTTTTCTCTTCAATAAATTGAATGTACCCATAACCGGTTTCGGGGCGTGTCGGGCTTATGCCGAGCGTAATCAGTTTATCTTGTTTTTTGGCCTGATCAGCAGCCTTTGCAATAACATGATGAAATTCCTGTTCCTTTAAAATCAAATGATCGGAGGGCGTTACAATGATGATTGCATTCTTGTTGAGTTCTGCTATTTTATAACTGGCATAAGCGATGCAGGGGGCTGTATTTTTTCGCATGGGCTCAGCAAGAATTTGAGCCTCATTGATTTCTGAAAGTTGTTCCTTTACTAAATGAACGTGCTCCTCATGGGTTACTACAAAAATATTTTCTTTCGGACACAGGGGTAAAAATCTTTCATAAGTAGATTGAAGAAGGGTTTTACCAACACCGAGCACATCAAGAAATTGTTTGGGCTGGGCATTGCGACTATAGGGCCAAAAGCGAACACCCACTCCGCCCGCCATGAGCACTACGTATAGATTTTTATTCATTCTTTCAGTTATCAGTTATCTGTTAACTGTTATCAGTAATTAACCTGAACAAAAACCTGTTAACTATTAACTGATAACTATTAACTGCTAAACAATTCCTTCTTTCAACAAGTCATGCAAATGAATAAACCCGGCAAATTTTCCCTGGTCGACTACTACCAACTGTGTAATGCTGTTGTCTTGCATAACTTGCATAGCCTTTACGGCAAATTCATCTTTCTCAATTGATTTGGGGGTCTTTGTCATGATGTCTGTTGCTTTGGCAGAAAGCAGATTCACACCTTTCTCAAGCATTCTTCGCAAATCCCCATCCGTAATGATCCCCAATAAATTTTTGCTTCCATCAACCACTCCGGTACAGCCAAGGCGCTTGGATGATATTTCGAGAATTACATCTTTTAGTGCTGTGTCTGGTTTAACCATGGGCACCTGGTTGTGAACAAAGACATCCGATACTTTCAAATACAATTGTTTACCAAGGGCACCTCCCGGATGAAACTCAGCAAAATCACGACTTGTGAAATTGCGTAACTCCAGCAGACAAACTGCCAAAGCATCGCCCATAGCTAAGTGAGCAGTGGTGCTTGTTGTGGGTGCCAGGTTGTTAGGACAAGCTTCTTCACCAATGGTTGCATTTAAAACAAAATCAGCTTGCTGTGCTAAATACGATTGGGTGTTGCTCACCAATGCAACAAGTTTGCTGCCTCTGCGTTTGAGAAGCGGTACAAGAACTTTTATTTCGGGGGTATTACCGCTCTTCGAAATACAAACGACAAGGTCTTCCTCTTTGATCATGCCCAGATCACCATGTATGGCATCGGCTGCATGCATAAAAAGTGCAGGAGTACCAGTTGAGTTTAAGGTAGCAACAATTTTGCTGGCAATAATGGCGCTTTTGCCTATGCCGGTGATGACAACACGGCCTTTGCACTGAAGGATCACCTTCACGCAGGCTTCAAAATCATCATCAATAAACTCCGTTAGTTTACTAATTGCCTGAGATTCATTTAATAATACGTCTCGTGCAATTTTTTTGATATTTTTTACTAAATTCAATTTCCCGTCTAGGTTAGCTTTGTTTATTCAGCAAAGATAAAGATTTGGCAGTATTAAATGTTTGGCACATGATGGTGTTGGAAGAGAAAGATATTTTGAAACAAAAGTTAAAGGAAGTATTCGGATACGCCCAGTTCCGTGGCAATCAGGAAACAATCATTCAAAACTTAATAGATGGTAGAAATACATTCGTGATTATGCCCACAGGGGCAGGTAAATCACTTTGCTATCAACTGCCCGCACTTATTCAGGAAGGCCTGGCCATCGTTATCTCGCCATTAATCGCCCTGATGAAGAACCAGGTCGATCAATTGAATGCCTATGGGGTTAATGCGCGGTTTTTAAATTCGACTTTAAGTAAAGCAGAAATAACAAAACTAAAGAAAGATTGCGCGAATGATGAGGTGCGCTTACTTTATGTTGCGCCAGAGTCACTTACCAAAGAAGAAAATATTCAGTTTCTACAAAAAATTAAAATTTCATTTGTTGCCATCGATGAGGCACATTGTATCTCCGAATGGGGGCATGATTTTCGTCCTGAGTATCGGAAGATAAAGACAATGATCGGGCAGTTAGGTAATTTGCCCGTGATAGCGCTTACAGCGACAGCTACACCAAAGGTTCAGATCGATATACAGAAGAACCTTCAAATGGAAGAGGCAGATGTATTCATGTCATCTTTCAACCGCAAAAATCTTTACTACGAAGTAAGGCCAAAGAAGGAAACGAAGAAACAGCTGATTAAATTCTTGCGCGACCACAAGGGCAAGTCTGGAATTATTTACTGCCTTAGCCGCAAGAAGGTAGAAGAAATCGCCCAATTGCTAAATGTCAATGGTTTTAAGGCAGCACCTTATCATGCTGGTCTCGATCCGGATGTGCGTGAAAAAAATCAGGACGATTTTTTAAATGAGGAAGTAGACATCATCTGTGCAACTATTGCGTTTGGTATGGGCATCGACAAACCCGATGTTCGCTTTGTTGTGCATTACGATGTACCAAAATCGCTTGAGGGATATTATCAGGAAACTGGCCGGTCGGGTCGTGATGGATTGGAAGGTATCTGCCTGATGTTTTATAGCCATAACGATTTAAACAAGCTCGAGAAATTCAATAAAGACAAAACGGTGCAAGAGCGTGAAAATGCACGCGTGCTTTTACAGGAGATGGAGTACTATGCCGAGTCGCCCGTTTGTCGCAGAAGACAACTCCTTCACTATTTTGGTGAAGAGTACGATCAGGATAACTGCGGCATGTGCGATAACTGCGTACATCCGCGTGAACGATTTGATGGAACAGACGCAGTGAAGTTAGTACTCCAGGCTGCTAAGCAAACTAATGAACGGTTTACACTTAATCATCTAGTGAATGTCATCCGAGGTGTTGAGGATGAATACGTGAAGAGTTACGGTCACTTTGATCTTGATATTTATGGTAAGGGGGGTGACGAAGAAGCTGACTATTGGAAATCGGTGATTCGTCAAACATTAATCTATCAATTTCTTGAAAAAGATATCGAAAACATTGGTGTATTAAAAGTAACAAAAAGAGGCGAAGAGTTTCTCAAAAAGCCGTATTCCATCGAGCTCGCCAAAGATCACGATTTCACAACCGATATAGAAGACGAAGAAGTATCATCGGAAAAAGCGCCTGTCAACGCCAAGTCGTATGACGAGAAGCTTTTCGAAATGCTGAAGACCCTTCGCAAGAAAGTGGCGAAAGACAAAGATCTGCCACCCTACGTAATCTTCCAGGATCCTTCTTTGGAAGAAATGGCCACCACCTACCCTACCACAAAAGACGAATTAGCCCAGGTGAATGGCGTGGGTATGGGCAAGGTTAACAAGTTCGGAAAAGAATTTCTTGAACTGATTGAGAAGTATGTGGAAGAGAATGACATCGAAACAGCCAGCGAAGTCATTGTTAAAACATCCGTTAATAAATCAAAAGCAAAGGTTCAGATTATTACGCAGATCGACCGCAAAATTGATTTGGATGAAATTGCTGATTCTATCAAAATGACGTTTGAAGAGGTTTTAACTGAAATTGAAAACATTTGCTATTCCGGCACGCGTTTAAACCTCAATTACTACATCGATCAGGTAGTCGATAAGCATAAACAAGATGACATTCATGATTATTTTATGAATGCGGAAACCGACAGCCTGGACGCTGCCCTCAATGATGATTCCCTGGCCGATTACTCGGAAGAAGATATCAGGCTGATGCGCATCAAGTTCTTAAGCGAATATGGCAATTAAATGTAGAGACACATAATTATGTGTCTCTACATTTAATAATGTTATTGTCTTGCCGGCCAAAATCTCCTTTGTTTTTTTAAGTAAAAATTTTACCTTCATTTCACCCCGACAGCTATCGGGGGGTCCTGTACATCTCATCCTCGAGATGTGAGTTTCATGTATTGGTTTTTCTTGTTCTTTAACTAAAAAGTGATTTGCTGGAGGCAAATCGGTTTTGGAAGGATCAAACGAAAATACCGTCTTATGGCCCGTACTGGTTTATGGCGCAATAGTTTTTAGTCTTATCGGTGCCATGTTGGGGCTTTCATACGTGCTGGGTCAGCATCACAAAGAACGTGCGACTCAGGAACCCTATGAGGGAGGAATTCTAAGCTCAGGGTCTGCACGTCTACGGTTCTCCTCTCAATTCTATCTCATTGCCATGCTCTTCGTCATCTTTGATGTTGAAACCATTTTTATCTTCTCATGGGCCATTGCTTTTCGCGAACTTGGCTGGATCGGATATTTCGGGGTATTGGTATTTATCGCCCTGTTAATCCTTGTGTTGATTTACGAATGGAGAAATGGAGCCCTCGATTTCGGTCCGGATGGAAAGAAGATATTAAAGGCATATAAGAAAAAAATATTGAAAGACGAATTAATCAGCAGGCAGTAATTAACACACCAAAAAAACGCTAAAACATTAACACCCAAACAATGAAATGGTGGTTGAGTGATACGCAAGACTCTGCAACAACAGTGAAAGGAACAGGCTCCCTGGAGGAAGCGGTTCGTCAAAGCCTTGTGTTAAGCACCGTTCATGACCTTTTGCGTTGGGGAAGAAAAAATTCAATGTGGCCCTTCCACTTCGGCTTGTCTTGCTGTTTTGTAGAAATGGCAACCAGCATGACACCTAAATACGATGTGGCACGATTTGGTGCAGAAGTAATTCGTGGTACGCCCCGTGAAGCGGATATCATGATTATTGCAGGAACTGTTTTCATCAAGATGGCGCCCATTATCAAACGGCTTCATGAACAAATGATGGAACCTCGCTGGGTAATTTCGATGGGTTCATGTGCAAACTCCGGTGGTATGTATGACATCTATAGTGTTGTACAGGGTGTTGATAAATTTCTTCCTGTCGATGTATATGTGCCCGGATGCCCTCCACGCCCTGATGCCTTCATGGAGGGGTTGACATTATTGGCAAAAAGAGTAGGGGCTGAAACAAGACCACTAAGTTGGACAATCGGTGAGCAGGGAATTATCAGGCCAGAAAAAATTTCAGTAAAAGATACAAAATACGAACAGCGACAGAAGATGGTGAATTTTAAATCACCTGATGAAATATAGTTGTTAGTTGATGGTTCTTAGTTGTTAGCAACCTAACCGCGGAACCAACAACTAACTACAAGCAACTAACAACGAAAGAATGGAAGACCTCGGTCCGACAGAGCTCTTGCAGATGAAGTTTGGTGCCCGCCTGCCGGACGGGCAGGAAGATGCATTCATCAAACAATCCACTCGTGATGGTATAATCACGCTGTGGATGCCGTTGGACAACTCGGTACAAATCTTAACCTTTCTTAAAACTGGAATTAACCACCCCTTTCTCTTACTCTTTGACATCACCGCTATTGATGAACGGAGTCGAAAGAAAGATCCTGACTATCCGTCATCCGACTTCACGCTGGTTTATGTTCTCTTTTCATTCGGTCGGAATAGTTTTATCAGATTAAAAGTCGCGTTGAAAGGAGAATATCCTGCCGTTCCAAGTATTACAAAGCTGTGGATGAATGCCAGTTGGTATGAGCGTGAAGTGTTCGATATGTTTGGCATCCGGTTCGATGGGCATCCAAACCTGAGAAGAATCTTAATGCCACTTACGTGGGAAGGTCATCCGCTTCGCAAGGAACATCCGGCACGTGCCACGGAGATGGGGCCGTTTCGTTTGTTTGATGAAAAACAAGATCGTGAGCAAGCCGCGCTTCAATTCAAGCCTGAAGAATGGGGCATGCAAACACAGAGCGAAGATTCTGATTTCATGTTTCTTAATATTGGCCCACAACATCCGGGAACGCATGGAGTACTACGAATCATTTTACAGCTCGATGGTGAAGATATTGTTGACGCTGTCCCGGAAATTGGTTTTCATCACCGCGGTGCAGAGAAAATGGCCGAGCGCCAATCGTGGCACACATACATTCCTTACACAGATCGAGTGGACTATCTCGGTGGAGTCAATAATAATCTCGCCTATTTGCTGGCTGTTGAAAAATTAGCGGGTATTGAAATCCCGGAACGCGCCCAGGTAATTCGTGTTATGATGTGTGAATTCTTTCGCATTGCCAGTCATTTAGTTTGGTATGGCACTTTCGCTCAAGATGTTGGTCAGCTTTCACCTGTGTTCTACATGTTCACTGACCGCGAAAAAATATTTGATATCGTGGAAGCCGTTTGTGGTGGACGCATGCACCCCAACTGGTTTCGTATTGGCGGTGTTGCACAAGATTTACCAAACGGCTGGCAAACCTTAGTTAAAAACTTTCTCGATTACTTCCCTAAGCGGCTCAACGAATATGATCAGATGGTAATGCGGAACAGCCTGTTCAAAGCACGAACGGTTGGCATTGGTATTTTCACAAAGCAGGAAGCCATTGAATGGGGCGCGACAGGTGCACAATTGCGAGCCTGCGGATTTGAATGGGACTTTCGAAAGAAGCAACCCTATTCGGGTTATGAGAATTTTGAATTTGATATTCCTACTGGAAACAACGGTGATTGTTATGACCGGGCCTGGGTACGTGTGGAAGAAATGCGCCAAAGCCTTCGCATTATAGAACAATGCTTAAAGAATATGCCTGAAGGACCTTACAAGTCTGATCATTCGCTTACCACTCCTCCAATTAAAAAACACACGATGAAAGACATTGAGACGTTGATCACTCATTTTCTTAATGTGAGTTGGGGCCCCGTTATTCCTCCGGGAGAAGCTATGAGTTGCATTGAAGCAACCAAAGGAGCAAATAGTTACTTTGCTATCAGCGATGGAAATACTTCGCCTTACCGCGTTCGGGTTCGCACACCATCGTTCGCGCATATGCAAATGATTTCATATATCAGCAAAGGATATACAGTGGCTGACTTGCTGAGCATTTTGGGAGCCATGGATTATGTATTGGCCGATATTGACAGATAACCGTAGAGACGCAAAATATTGCGTCTCTACCAAATGCCATCGAAAATGTTAACGACAGAAGAGATAAAAGAAATAAATCACGCCATTGAATTGGTACCTTACAAGAAGGCGGCCTGCATTGAAGCTTTGAAGGTTGTACAGCAGAATCGCAGGTGGGTATCGGATGAAAGTTTAAAAGAAGTAGCGGCATTCATGGAAATGTCACCGGAAGAATTAGACTCAGTAGCTACATTCTACAATTTAATCTTCAGGAGACCAGTGGGTAGGCATGTGATTCTACTTTGTGATAGTATTAGTTGTTGGGTAATGGGGTATGAAAAAATTAAGAATTCGTTGAATGAAAAATTAGGGATTGAATTTGGAGAAACAACAAGCGATGACCGGTTCACGCTATTGCCTAACCCATGCCTGGGAACGTGTGACTGCGCTCCCGCTTTGATGATTGACAATGATTTGTATAGAAATTTAACAATTGAACAATTGGATGAAATCTTATCCAAATATAAATGAGGTCAAAAGTTACAAGTTGCCGGATACTTACCGGTAACTTGAAGCCGGTAACCGGTAATTTATGGAGAAGCCATTAACTAAACACATTCGCAAAGATCAAAGACCACTCTCACTTAAAGAGTACGAGAAAGTGGGTGGTTACGAATCCGTGCGTAAAATTTTGAAGGGGATATCTCCAAAGGAGGTTCAGAAAATTGTAATTGATTCTAATTTAAGAGGAAGAGGTGGAGCGGGATTTGGCACAGGACTAAAGTGGAGCTTTGTTCCACTCGATGTGCTCAAGCCAAAATATCTTATTGCGAATGCTGATGAAATGGAACCGGGCACTTTTAAGGATAGAATTTTATTAGAGTGCACGCCTCATCAGTTAATTGAAGGAATGATTGTGGCCGCTTATGCCATTCAAGCAGATGTATCATTCGTTTTCTTACGCTGGGCATACAAAACCGCAGCTGATACAATCACGAAAGCGATTCACGAAGCATATGAAGCCGGTTATCTCGGCAAAAACATTTTACAATCCGGGTATGATTTAGAAATGCATCTGCATACGGGTGTGGGTCGATATATGTGTGGAGAAGAAACTGCGCTCCTTAATTCACTCGAAGGCAAACGGGCAACACCAAGAGCAAAGCCTCCGTTTCCTCAAATCAGCGGATTGTTTGGCAAGCCAACGATCGTCAACAATGTGGAGACGCTCTGCTGTCTCCCGCACATAATCAATAACGGAGCAGATTGGTTTAATGAATTGAGTCTAACCAATGATTCTGGCACCAAAATTTACGGAGTCAGCGGGAAAGTAAAAAAACCTGGTGCCTGGGAATTACCAATGGGCACCACCTTACGCGAACTCATCGAAGTGCATGCCGGTGGAATGGCAGACGGGTTAAAATTTCGTGGCGCACTACCCGGTGGTGCATCAACTGATTTTTTGGTTGAAGATCATCTTGATGTGAAGATGGATTATACCCATGTGGCAGCTGCTGGTAGTCGCTTAGGAACAGGAACAGTTGTAATTCTTGATGATAAAACCTGTCCGGTTGGCTTCATTAAAAATCTTGAACATTTCTTCGCGCAGGAGTCGTGCGGGTTCTGCACCCCTTGCAGAGAAGGTATTCCATGGGTAGAGAAAATTTTAAACTCAATCGAGACGGGCGAGGGAAGACTTGAGGATTTGAAACTGTTGGAATTTCATACCAAGTACCTGGGACCGGGAAATACATTCTGCGCATTTGCGCCTGGCGCTATGGAACCATTGCAAAGCGGACTAAAATATTTTAGGGAAGATTTTGAAAGACATATACAGGAAAAAAAATGCGAGTTCAAAAATTTCAAGTTTCAAGTTTCAAATTCTGTGGAATCATGACAGGAATCTTGAAATCTGAAATTTTCAATTTGAAATTAAATATATGTCAACACTCTACATAGACGGTAAACCTTTTGAAGTAAGCTCTGGCAAGAACCTGCTCGAGACTTGTTTGAGTTTAGGTTTTGACCTACCCTACTTCTGTTGGCATCCCGCCCTGGGATCTGTCGGTGCTTGTCGTCAATGTGCCGTGAAAGTTTATAAAGATGAGAACGATAAGAGAGGCAGGCTGATTATGTCGTGTATGGAACCTGTAACGAATAACCAACTTATTTCCATTGACGATGTTGAAGCGAAAGAATTCAGGGATCATGTTATTGAATGGCTCATGACCAATCACCCTCATGATTGTGCAGTATGTGATGAAGGTGGTTCCTGTCACTTGCAAGACATGACTGTTATGACGGGCCATTCCTATCGAAAGTTTACCTACAAAAAACGCACGTACAAAAATCAACAGCTTGGCCCTTTCATTAATCATGAAATGAACCGATGCATTCAATGCTATCGTTGCGTCAGGTTCTACAAAGATTATGCTGGTGGCAAAGATCTTGATGCGTTTGCATCACGCAACAAAGTTTATTTCGGCAGACATGAGGATGGAGTTTTGGAAAGTGAGTTTAGTGGTAACCTTGCAGAAGTTTGTCCGACAGGAGTATTTACAGACAAAACATTAAAGCAACACTACACGCGCAAGTGGGACTTAACAATGGCTCCCTCCATTTGCCAGCATTGCAGTTTGGGCTGTAACATTATTGCCGGTGAACGATACGGTTCGCTTCGCATGATTGCTAACCGGTATCACGGAGAGGTGAATGGATATTTCCTTTGCGATCGGGGTCGGTTTGGATATGAATATGTGAATGCTCCTACCCGGCTCAAAATTCCTGTGTTTCAAAATGGCTCTACCGAAGATGTGAATATTACCCGCCTGTTGAAGCAGATTTCTTCATTGAAGGGCTCAACAATTATTGGAATTGGTTCGCCCAGGGCATCGTTAGAATCAAATTATGTTTTGAAGAAACTGGTGGGTGAAAGTAACTTCTACCTCGGAGTATCAGAAACAGATTATCGGCTCACTAACCTGATTTTGGAAATTCTTTCAAAAGGTCCAGCGCGGCCATACTCAATGAAAGACGTTGAAGAGTCAGATGCTGTTTTTGTTTTAGGAGAAGACCTGACTAACACAGCTCCTATGTTAGCGCTTGCCGTGAGGCAATCTGTTCGTCAACAGCCATTGAAAAAAGTTGAGTCGGCTAAAATTTCGTTGTGGAATGATGCTGCTGCGCGAGAATTAATTCAAAATGAAAAGGGACCCTTGTTTTTAGGAACTATTGCTTTCACAAAACTGGAAGACGTGGCAACGTCCACCTGCCATGCTTCGCCAGACGATTTGGCCAGGATCGGATTTGCCGTTGCCCATTTAATTGATCCAGGTTCGTCACCAGTAAATGAACTCACTGAGTTAGAGAAATCGCTTGCACAAAACATTGCAAATACTTTGCTGAAAGCAGAGCGACCCGTTGTCATTTCCGGATCATCCAGTGGATCTGATGCTGTAATCAAAGCCGCGGCTAACATTTCAGCTGCCCTTCAAAAGAAAAAGTCAAATTCAGGAATTGTTCTTGTCGTTCCTGAATGTAATTCACTCGGCCTTGGTTTAATTGGAGGACAATCCCTTGCCAAAGCCTTTGATGAATCTGCTAAAGGAAAAGTTGAAGCAGCGATTATTCTTGAAAATGATCTTTACCGCCACGCAACATTACCAGCAGTTGACAAATTTATTTCATCGACAAAAAATATAGTGGTACTAGATCATACAATTAATGCTACCACCAGGAAAGCCACCATCTTAATCCCTACAGGAACCTTTGCAGAAGCGGATGGTACACTGGTTAATAATGAGGGTAGAGCGCAACGCTTCTTCCAGGTTTACGAACCCGCTAATGGCATAAAAGAAAGTTGGCGATGGCTTATCCAACTATCGGAGGGATTACTTGAAAAGAATTTTAACCATTGGAAAAATCAAGCTGATGTTATTCAATCACTCGCAAAAGAAATTGAAATAGTTAAAGGAGTTGATACCATCGTTCCACCTCCTCATGTTCGCATTAACGGTCAACGTGTACCCCGCCAATCGCATCGGTATAGCGGACGAACCTCTATGTTGGCAAATATCAATGTAAGCGAATCGAAGCCTCCCGAAGATTCCGATTCGTCTATGTCATATACAATGGAGGGTTTTCGCGGCCAACCTCCGTCTTCTATGATTCCATTCTTCTGGTCACCAGGCTGGAACTCGGTACAATCAGTTAATAAATATCAGGAAGAGGTAGGCGCCTCGCTTCGCGGTGGCGATCCGGGGCTTCGATTGTTTAATCCTGGTCAAAATAATTCTGTTAAGTATTTCGAAACCATTCCAGAAAAATTCGAAGCTGTCAAAGGTAAGTTGCTGGCGGTTCCGCTGCATCATATTTTTGGCTCTGAAGAATTGAGTTCGAAATCTGATGCAGTGTCAAAGCGAATTCCTCAAGCTTATGTGATAATTAACGGTGAAGATGCTTCATCATTACAAGCATCAGAAGGTGAAGAAATAAAATTTGAAATCGATGGACAATCCTATCAGTTGCCAGTAAAGATTAGTAAGGAAATACAAAAAGGTGTTGTCGGCATACCAATAGGATTTGCGGATGTGCCTTATGCGGATCTTCCCGCCTGGGCAATTTTAAAGACATAAGAATTTAATATGCTAGACATAAGACTAAAGACTAATGAACTGAAATATGAAATTTGAAATCTTACATTGACGGGATGAACAAGTGGATAATCATCGGAGCAGTTTTAGCAGGGCTATTGATTGTTGCGCCCGGATTGATCTGGCTTGAACGAAGACTATTAGCTCTCTGGCAAGATCGGTACGGCCCCAATCGTGCGGGGCCATTCGGTGTTCTCATTGTTTTAGCTGATACGATTAAACTTTTCTTCAAAGAAGATTGGATACCACCCTTTGCCGATAAAAAAGTTTTTGTGATTGCTCCTGCTATTGTTGCCATTTCAGTATTGATGAGTTTTGTGGTTGTTCCCTTTGCACCAGGCTTCATTGTGGCTGATCTCAACATTGGCATTCTCTTTTTCCTTGCTATGTCTTCGATGGGTGCGTACAGTATCATCTTAGGTGGATGGGCATCGAATAACAAATATGCCTTGCTTGGCTCTATGCGAGGCGCTGCACAAATGATTTCTTACGAAGTATTTATGGGGCTTTCCTTAATGGGCGTTGTGATACAAGTTGGTTCGTTCAGTCTTCATGATATTGTTGAAGCGCAAAAGGGGATGTGGTTTGTTGTTCCTCAATTTATTGGCTTTGTTATTTTCCTGATTGCCGGCATTGCCGAAACACATCGTTTACCATTTGATATACCGGAGGCTGAGAGCGAACTCATTGCCGGTTTTCATTCTGAATATTCCGGAATGAAATTCGGACTGTTTTTCGTGGGCGAATACCTGGGCATCATGCTCATCTCAAGCTTAGTTGTCTGCCTGTTCTTTGGTGGTTGGCTCGGGCCTGCTTTCCTTCCACCCATTGCCTGGTTTGTTTTAAAGACGTTTGCGTTCATTGCACTTTTTATATTATTGAGAGCATCATTGCCACGTCCCAGGTACGATCAACTCATGGATTTTGGCTGGAAGGTTTTGTTGCCCTTAACGCTATTGAATATTGTAATAACCGCAGGAATCGTTTTGATGAATGAAAGTAATCCAATGAGATGAGTTTTGAATTTGAAATGTTGAATTTGAAATTATGTTGAGCATCCTCCGCAGTATGTGGCTTACGTTTTTGCACATGTTTCATAAACGGGCCACTATTCAATATCCGGAAGAAAAAATAAAACTCCCCGCCAGGTGGAGAGGGAGAATTGTGCTCACACGTGATCCGGATATGGGTGAACGATGCGTGGGGTGTTACTTGTGTGCAGCAGCATGCCCGGTAGATTGTATTTCACTTCAGGCAACTGAAGATGAGAACGGCAGAAGATATCCGGAATTCTTTCGCATTAATTTTTCACGATGCATTTTCTGTGGCTATTGTGAAGAAGCCTGTCCGACTTATGCCATTCAACTGATACCTGATTTTGAAATGGGCGAATACGACAGGCAAAACCTGGTGTACGAGAAAAAAGATTTATTGATTGATGGGCAGGGAAAATATCCCGGTTACAATTACTATAAAGTTGCCGGATTGGCTATTGGAGGAAAAGACAAGGGCGAAGCAGAGAATGAAGAACCTCCTATAGATGTAAAGAGTTTATTGCCGTGAGACTGGTTACCAGTTACAGGTTGCTGGTTTTCAGTGTCGCACAATTTGATGATCTTAGGTTCTAAGATTTTAAGAAATATGAAGAGTTATAGAGATTTAGACATTTATAAAGAATCAAAGAGATTGGCATTACTTATACATAAAATGACTATGAATCTTCCAAAGTTTGAATTGTACGAAGAAGGTAGCCAAATAAGAAGGTCATCTAAAGCGGTTACTTCCCTGATAGTCGAGGGCTATGGCAGGAGAAGATACAAAGCTGATTTCATAAAATATCTGATATACGCTCAATCTGAGTGTGACGAAACATTACTACACCTTGATTTCATTTTCGAAACCGATTCTCTTAAGGATAAAAATGAATATGATCAACTTAAAATTGATTATAACTCATTGAGTAAGAGAATAAACAAATTCATTCAATGGGCTGAAGAAAACCTTAATGGTTTCGATAAAATCGACCGGCAACTGGCAACCGGTAACGCATGATAAATTTGGAACCCGTTTTCTACATATCATCCCTAATTGCAATAGTGTCCACGATCATGCTGATCACACGTTATAACATTGTTCACGCGCTGCTATACCTGATCGTCTCCTTTTTGGCAATGGCTGTTGTGTTTTACGTGCTGGGCGCTCCCTTTGCCGCTGCTCTTGAAATTATCATTTATGCCGGAGCCATTGTTGTACTCATCATTTTTGTAATCATGATGCTCAACCTTAAAGAAGAAGCAGTTGAGCAGGAGAAGAACTGGATCACTCTCAACATCTGGATTGGCCCCGCGATACTCTGTCTTATACTGCTGTGGGAGTTAATTTATATCATAATCTCTGTCGATTCATCGCCTCAACCAGGAAAGGTGGTTGATTCAAAAGCCGTTGGACTTTCTTTGTATGGAGAAT
>JAKEEN010000130.1 GCA_022616575.1 Flammeovirgaceae bacterium | reverse complement strand
TGATTTGCTTTAGTTGTGCCACCACTTTGTGTGGTGGCACAACTTTTCTACTTTTGCGCCACTTTTATTTATGTCACTCGAGCACGAAATCAGCAAGCGCAGAACTTTTGGAATTATCAGCCATCCCGATGCCGGCAAGACCACCCTTACTGAGAAACTTCTTCTTTTTGGTGGTGCGATCCAAAAAGCTGGGGCCGTAAAATCATCTAAGATTAAAGATCACGCCCGAAGTGACTGGATGGAAATAGAAAAGCAGCGAGGTATTTCGGTAGCTACTTCAGTAATGGGTTTTAATTATCAGAATGTAAAAATTAACCTGCTCGATACACCCGGCCACCAGGACTTTGCAGAAGACACCTATCGTACACTAACAGCGGTAGATAGTGTCATCATGGTGATTGATTGTGTGAAGGGTGTAGAAATTCAAACCGAGAAATTGATGGAAGTGTGTCGTATGCGCAATACGCCTGTACTTTGTTTTATCAATAAACTCGATCGAGAAGGCCAGGACCCATTTGACCTGCTTGATGAAATTGAAGCCAAGTTAAGCATCAAAGTACACCCGCTCAGTTGGCCTATAAGCATGGGCAAGACTTTTAAAGGTGTTTATAGTTTGTATGAAAAAAGCTTAAAACTATTCACGCCAAGTAAGACAACCATTGAGGAAGCTATTGAGATTGCTGATATTAATGATCCCGTAGTTGATAGCTATGTAGGCGAAAGTAATGCACGACAATTAAGAGCGGATGTTGAGTTGTTAAATGGCGTTTATCCTGAGTTTAATGTTCAGGACTATTTGGACGGAAAAGTGGCTCCCGTATTTTTTGGAAGTGCCGTAAATAATTTCGGAGTGAAAGAGTTACTTGATACATTCATACGAATTGCACCACCTCCCATTCCCAGAGAAACGACCCTGCGCATTATTGAACCTAACGAGAAGAAATTCACAGGCTTTGTTTTTAAGATCCATGCTAACATGGACCCCAAGCACAGAAACAGGATTGCTTTTTTACGTGTGTGTTCCGGAAAATTTGAACGTGGAAGTAACTATTTGCACGTAAGACAAGATAAAAGTATCCGGTTTTCAAATGCCACAGCCTTTATGGCGCAAGACCGTGAAACGGTAGATGAGGCATGGCCGGGAGACATTGTTGGTTTGTACGATACCGGCAATATGAAAATTGGTGATACACTTACGGAAGGTGAGAAAACTTTGTACACAGGTATTCCGAGTTTCTCTCCCGAAATTTTTAAAGAAGTTATCAACCTCGATGCCATGAAGACAAAGCAATTGGAGAAAGGTTTGCTTCAGTTGATGGAAGAAGGCGTAGCGCAATTATTTACATATGAGCTTGGTAACAAGAAAGTGGTAGGGGTTGTGGGTGCTCTTCAGTTTGAGGTCATTCAGTTCCGTCTTAAGAATGAATACAGTGCTTCCGTACAATTTTCTTCGCAGGGAATTTATAAAGCCTGCTGGATCAGCAGCACGGACCCGAAAAAATTAAATGAATTTATTGATTCTAAGCAACGGCACATTGCACGCGACAAAGATGGCAAGCTGGTGTTTATGGCTGAATCAAGGGCGTGGCTGCAGATGGTGCAGGACAATTTCCCTGACATTAATTTCCATTTTACTTCTGAATTTAAAGATTAAATTCTCTTTTCGATCTCGGCAATCTTAACTTTTGCTGAAGTATGCCCGGCAGCGTGGGCTTTTTTGTAAAACTCAAGAGCCTCACGGTATGTTTCTCTCTTCTTCCGGGGAGCCAGTTTTGTTCTTTGAGCTGCCAGCTCTAAGGCCTGAGCACGAGTAAAATAGGCATCTGCTTCCGTTATTTTTAACTGATTGGTAAGTTCCTGGATATGGTTTTCAAATAACTTAACTTCCTGATATTTTACATCGAGCTGCAATTGGAAATCAGCAAGTGTGGCATCTTTGAGCTTAATATTTTTCTTCAGGTCCTTATTTTCTGATAATGCCCTGGTAACTCTTTCTTCCAGGTCACGAATTTCATCGGTAGCAATAGAGAGTTCATCTTTAAGCGCCATAATCATCATCTGATAGGCGCTTGACTCGTGCCGCGAATCTTTCAGCAGCAGCTCCAGGTCATCGATCTTTTGTTGCGATTTTTTTACATATGAATTAATTTCTTCAAGCCGGCTCGTGTAATCTGCATAGGTCGTTCCTTCGATCATATTAATGTGGAGGGCATTTCGATTGTTGTCAATTGTGTCGAGTAATGAGCCCACCTCTTGAAAATTGACAAGCATTTTCTGGCTCGTAGCAAGCTCGTTAGCAAGCGAGTCGTTTTCTGTTTGTAGTTTTGTCAATTTTTCTTTGGAAGTGCATGAGCTTATAAGAACAGTTAGTGTAATGATGCTGAAGGAAAATGATGTAAATTTCATGCGTGCAATTTTCTTAAAAAGGGGATGCAATCTATTAAAACTTCTGTTAAAGAATTTTTAAAATTTCGGTAAAAGAATAACCATTACGTTGAGCGTGTTGAAGCATTCATCCATTCCTAATATCGATATACTTCTGGAAGACAATCATTTATTAATCATTAATAAACCTTCGGGTGAATTGGTTCAGGGGGATAGTACGGGCGACAAACCTTTGGCGGAAACATGTAAAGATTATATTAAATCAAAGTTTAATAAGCCCGGGGCAGTATTTCTTGGTGTAATTCATCGACTGGACAGGCCCGTAAGTGGAGTGGTGGCATTTGCACGCACTTCAAAATCATTAGATCGCATGAACGCACTGTTTCGTGATAAGAAAACCAAAAAAACATATTGGGCCGTTGTAAAAAATAAACCTGCTCATGAAACGGGCACCTTAGTGCACTGGCTGAAGAAAGATGAAAATAGAAATAAAACAACTGCCTATTCGAAAGAAAGGGTCGATGCGCTAAAATCAGAATTATCGTTTAAAGTACTTGGTCACTCTTCCGGTTATTGGTTATTGGAAGTAAACCCTGTTACGGGAAGGCCGCACCAGATTCGGGTGCAGTTAGCAAGTATGGGTTGCCCCATTGTGGGCGATGTGAAATATGGATATGAACACCCAAATGAGGACGCTAGTATTTGTTTGCATGCTAAAAGTCTTGAGTTTGTTCATCCCGTAAAAAAAGAGAGCATTAGGGTAGAAGCACCTTTGCCAAATTCACGGTTGTGGAATATTTTTAACACCCCTCCTACAGAATTATAATAATGGAAATTTGTCATGAAATGGATTGAAAACCTTAAAGCCCGTTGGAACCTGCAAAGTGCATGGCAGGTAATTGTTGTGTTAATTGTTTTTGCATGTACCGGTTTTACAGTACTGTTCATTAAAAAGCCCTTATTGCAAATACTTGTCGGTGAAAGTGCTGGTACTACTACGGCTTCTGTAATCTATTACATACTCATTCTACCGATTTATAATGTCATTCTTCTTATTTATGGCTTCGTATTCGGTCAGTTTCATTTCTTTTGGACGTTTGAAAAAAGATTTTTTAGCAGATTATTTTCTATTTTTATTAAGAACAAAACCTAAATGCTATGAAAAAGCTCTTTATCACTTTTCTTACTCTGGCTGTATTGGCGTCATGCTCATCCCCAAAGTATGCTTATCATTTTGATACCTATGATTACAACAGTGGCAAAAAACCCATAAGTAAGTCATTACAAGAGCCATCAACATTAAAAATTGACGAAAGGACTTTAGTGGCCAGCACAGATGAAACACTATTTTTTGTTGCTGAGCCTAAAGCGGAAGCCACAACAGAAGTAACTAAACCGGTTGCAAAAGAAGAAGCAATAAAGTCTTTCAAGGCCCTATCAAAACAGGAGAAGAAAGCGTTTAGGAAGGAGCTTAAGGAAGGAATTAAAGATTATGTAAAAGCCAAAAAGAGTGAAGAATATGATTCCATAAATAAAGGGGGACTGGATAATGATTTAAAACTGGCCGCCATTTTTGGTGCCATTGGTTTAGTGTTACTGATTATAGGTGGTGATATCGGGATTGTAGGTGTTATTGCACTTTTGGTAGGATTATTTTTCCTGGTTCGATATCTCATGAGGCAATGAGTTCTCCATTTGGAATAAAAAAAACCCTGACAAGGCTGTCAGGGTTTTTTATTGGTAAAATTGATTTCTAATTATTCCGAAATGCCATCGGCCAATAAAATCACTTTGTTTTTCAAAACCTCAACAACACCACCTGTTATTTTAAGGGATTGAGTAGAACCCTTGGCTCTGTAATCAACCAATCCTTCTTTCAGCAGACTCACCAGCGGTGCGTGGTTTTCCATAATCTGAAAAGAACCATCGGCACCCGGAAAGGTAGCAATGGTTACATCGCCTTCGAATATTTTCTTTTCAGGGGTAAGTATTTCTAAATGCATAAATTCAATTTGATGATTCGTTGATTTGAAAATTTGAAAATGTTGTCATCTCCTAATTTTCAAATCGCCAAATTATTTAATTATCCGCGGGCCTCAGCAATCATCTTCTCACCTTTCTCCTTCGCTTGTTCAATGCTGCCTACTAAGTTGAAGGCCATTTCCGGAAGGTGATCGTATTCACCATCCATAATCGCGTTGAACCCTTTGATAGTATCTTTGATATCAACCAACACGCCTTTCAGACCTGTGAAGGCTTCTGCTACGTGGAACGGCTGCGACAAGAAACGCTGCACGCGTCTGGCTCGGTGTACTACCTGCTTATCTTCATCACTCAATTCATCCATACCGAGGATGGCGATAATATCCTGAAGTTCTTTGTAGCGTTGCAAAATATGCTTTACTCGCTGTGCGCAGTTATAATGCTCTTCACCGACAATCTCCGGACGAAGAATACGCGAAGTAGAATCGAGTGGATCCACCGCTGGGTAGATACCAAGTTCTGAAATCTTACGACTTAATACTGTTGTTGCATCTAAGTGAGCAAACGTTGTTGCAGGAGCAGGGTCGGTCAAGTCATCGGCAGGAACATAGACTGCCTGCACTGATGTGATTGAACCGTTCTTCGTTGAAGTAATACGCTCTTGCATCGCACCCATTTCTGAAGCCAGTGTTGGCTGATAACCTACCGCTGAAGGCATCCGGCCTAAAAGCGCTGATACTTCAGAACCTGCTTGTGTGAAACGGAAGATGTTATCAATGAAAAAAAGAATATCCCTTCCTTTTCCTTTGCCATCACCATCGCGGAAATATTCAGCAACGGTCAACCCGGAAAGGGCTACCCGTGCACGCGCTCCCGGGGGTTCGTTCATCTGACCAAACACAAAGGTCGCTTTAGATTCTTTCAAATCATTTTCTGAAACTTGTGAAAGGTCCCATCCGCCTGCGTGCAGTGATTTCAAAAATTCTTCACCGTAATTGATAATGCCTGCTTCGATCATTTCACGCATCAGGTCATTTCCTTCACGGGTTCTTTCGCCTACACCGGCAAATACGGAAAGACCAGAATATGCCTTTGCAATGTTATTGATCAATTCCTGAATGAGTACAGTCTTACCAACACCGGCACCGCCAAAGAGCCCGATTTTACCACCCTTTGAGTAAGGCTCAATCAGGTCAACAACTTTAATACCCGTATAAAGAACTTCTGTGGAAGTTGAAAGATTTTCAAATGCAGGAGCTGACCGGTGAATAGGAAGTGATTGCTCGCCTTTAGGCTGTTTAATACCGTCAATGGCTTCACCAATCACGTTAAACAGACGACCCTTAATGTCTTCTCCAATCGGCATTTTGATAGGCGAACCAATATCCGTCACCTTCATGCCACGTACAAGACCTTCAGTTCCGTCCATTGCAATAGTACGAACGCGGTCTTCGCCAAGGTGCTGTTGGCACTCGAGCACTATGCGTGTGCCATCGGTCTTAGTTACTTCAAGAGCGTCAAGAATGTTGGGGAGTTTTGAGCCCGGTTCATCGAAAGCCACGTCTACAACGGGGCCGATGACTTGGGTGATTTTTCCGGTATTAGCCATGTGTTATTTTATCTTAAGGTCTGAAAATTCGACCGCAAAAGTAGGCGTTAAGGCACGAAGTACAAAGGCCAAATGGCTAATTATTCGATCAATTTTAAGGTTTCTTAAGGCGAGGTATTTAGGGCGATTCTAAAAGTAGTTCCCTGATTTTCTTCTGATGACTTAACGAAAATTCTGCCGTCATGATAGGTTTCGATAATTCGTTTGGCAAGTGTAAGTCCCAGCCCCCATCCTCGCTTCTTCGTTGTGAACCCAGGCCTGAATACCTGGGTCAATTTAGATCGGGGAATACCCTTGCCTGTATCAGAAATATCAATGAACACCTTACTATCGCTGCCTCTTAAAATTTTGATGGCAATAGATCCGGAAGTGCCGATTGCATCTACAGCATTTTTACAAACATTTTCGATTACCCACTCGAAAAGGGGCGCATGGACTTCTGCCGTGATGTTTTCTGAAAGGGTAAACACTTCAATCTTGATTTTGGACGAAACACGCGGACGTAAATAATTGATGACATTATGGATCAGCGCAACCACATTTTCCTTTTTCAAAGCCGGGGCCGAGCCAATGCTTGAGAATCGCTCTGTAACTACGGTTAATTTTCGAATGTCTTTTTCAAGCTCCTCAACAATTCCTTTTTTGTTAAGGGTTTCATCTTCGCGCAGCACTTCAATCCAGGCCATAAGCGATGAAAGGGGAGTACCCAATTGATGAGCTGTTTCCTTAGCTAGCCCCACCCACACCCGGTTCTGTTCTGCTACGCGAGAATAATTAAACGCGAGGTACGCGATGAAACCAAAAATGGCAATAACCGAAAGTTGTATGTAGGGATAGGCGATGAGTTGCGATAGCAGGAAGGAATTTTTGTAGTAGATATTGCCTAAATTTTCGACCGCCCCGTCCTCGCTTTCATAGATCATCGGAATAGGATCATAGAGCCTTTTCATCTCGGCTAATTCTTTTTCCAATACTTCTTTCTTGTGTCTGTCACTCCATGATTCTTCAATTTTAATATTTCGATACTCGTAGGTTCCGTCTTTTGTTACCCAGATAATGGGTATTGAAATATTTTTTTGAATGATTTCTTCAGAAACAAAAATGATATTGTCGTTGGCAGTTTCGCTCAAGATGTATTGAAGTGCTTTTGCATAAAGTTCTACCTGCTGTTTTTCTCGAACCTTAAGCTGATTAACCAGGATATTCGTGTAATAGATCGAACTGATACTAATGACCACAGAAACTGCCAGCACAATCCATTTGATGTTGGTATTATTTTGATAAAAATCGAATGACGACCGAATGGATTTTTTAGCCATTTATTAAAATGATAACGCGTCTGACCGCTTGAAGCCTGCCTACCGGATCTGGCGCCTGTGATTATCCTTAGGAAAAATAAATAAAAAAACCGGAAGGTGAATTTCCGGTTCTTAATAAGTCAGGTATTGGCTCAACCTGATCTTTAAATCAATTCTTAATCATAAACCACTTGGCTAAAACCTTCCAGTTTACTTTTGCCCCACTCATTAAAATGCCAACGCGATAAATTCTTCCGGCTACCCAGGCGGTGAAAATAAATCCGGCCACGAGCAATGCCATGGATAACCCAAGCTCCCATGTTGGTACACCGTACGCAATACGCCCGATCATGGCAACCGGTGATGTAAACGGAATTACCGACAGCCAGAAACTCATGGTGCCATGCGGGTCTCGTAGAATCACCAGGAAAAGTCCAAGATAACCAACTAACAGCGGCAAGGTAACTGGAAACTGAAACTGCTGCGACTCCTGTATGGAATCTACTGCCGAGCCAACTGCCGCAAACAGGGCACCATAGAGCAGGTAGCCACCGAGAAAATAGAATACAAATACAAAGGCAATTTTGGCAAATGGAATTTCGCTGAGTGTTCCTAAAAGTTCTGTAACATCTTTATTTTGGGTTGCCTCCATTGCCTCTTTCACCTCCGGATCATTAATTTGTTGGGATACTTGTTCCTGAATCTGCTTTTGAGGCATTTTTAATCCGAAGTAACCAAGCACACTGCTTGACACTACTGTGATCAACACAATCCAGATAATAAATTGAAGCAGTCCAACAGAAGCGATTCCAATAATTTTGCCCATCATTAATTGAAAAGGTTTTACGGAAGAAACAATTACCTCAACAATTTTGGATGTTTTCTCATCAATAACGCCTTGCATGATTTGAATGCCGTAGATCAGCACGAACATGTAAATTAAAATACCGAGCACGAATCCAAGGCCGTATAGCAAGCCGGAGTTACTTGATTTCTCCTCACCCGTTTCAGAAATGTTAACTTGTTTTAGGCTGACGTCTTTTTTAAGATCATCAAGGGTTTTTTGATCGATTTTGTATTCCTCGAGTTTCAGGTCATGAATACGATCTTCAATAATTCTTTCCAGCGATTCTATTTTTTCGATGCTTGGGTTTTCTTTTGTGTAAAGAGCAAAACCCTCGGGGTTATCCACTGAAAATTCAGGAAGATAAAGCAGTGCAAAATCTTCTGTTTCGCTATATACTTTTTTTGCCTGCTCGAGCGAACTGTTTTCCTGCACAAAAGTAAAACGCTTGGTGTCAGCAAATAAAAACTTACCGCTGTGATCAAGTACATGCACTACTTCCGGTTTGGCTGAATCGGCTTCTTTCAGCATGAAATAGATCATGCCGCCCATTAATGCCGGAATAATAAGCGGGACTAAAATAGTGGCTACTAAAAAGGATTTCTTTTGAACGCGGTTGAGGAATTCGCGCTGTATAATTAACCAAATCTTGTTCATTGCAAATTTTTTGTTAAGTGATTACTGGTCGCCTTTTACAAGCGAGATGAATATTTCGCTCATGGTTGGAATTTTTTCTACAAACCCATGTACTTCCGTTACCTCGGTAAGATCACGGATTAGTTTGTTAGAAGTTCCACCACCGCGAATGCGAACAGTTGAATGATAAAAATTGTCATCAACCTTTTGTTGAGAGGCAACTTCATATTGCTCGGTATCCAAATTATTGAATGTCCCTACGTGATGAACCATAAACGTATTTGCCTTATACGCATCCTTTACCTGCTTTTTCGATCCCTCTAAAATTTTTTTAGATTTATTAATCAATGCAATGTGGTCGCACAAATCTTCTACTGTTTCCATGCGGTGTGTGGAAAAAATGATGGTGCTGCCTTTTGCTTTAAGTTCCAGTATTTCTTCTGTGATCAATTGGGCATTTACCGGATCGAAACCGGAGAAAGGCTCGTCAAGATTAATAAGCCTTGGTTCGTGCATAACGGTACTTACAAACTGCACTTTCTGCGCCATTCCCTTGCTCAGGTCTTCAACTTTTTTATTCCACCAGTCAGCGATCTCAAATTTCTTTAC
>JAKEEN010000015.1 GCA_022616575.1 Flammeovirgaceae bacterium | reverse complement strand
GGTGAGTATTTAGTATTGAGTATTTAGTACTGAGTATTGAGTATTGAGTAGAATCACCGAATCACCGAATCAACTAATCAACTAATCAAATAGGGTCAGGTTTCCGAATTGGTCCGCTGCGGGAGCGGGTATAACGAGGGAGTGATGGTTGGCTGTGCTATCAAATATTCTTGGAGAAACTGTATACAAATTAATCTGATCTGCAGGACCCGGTTTTAGCAAGTTGATCAACTGACTTTCATCGACACTTTTATCAAGCCAAATAATTTCCTGTTCTTTTGAAAACATCACGGGCATGCGTTCGCTGATGGCTTGCACGGTTTTGTGAGACTCAATCGTAATTATGCTAAACGTATGAATCATTTCACCACGATCGTCCTCATACTCTTCCCATAGCGCAGGTATTGAAAAAATATCTTCCTGATTGATTAATGTGAACCGGTAGGGAACGAGCGACTTCTTTGCTACTTTTTTCCAGGCATAAAACCCGTCTGCAGGTACAATACACCGATCGCGCATAAGTGCTTTTTTCAGCATTGGCTTGTCAATCAGTCTTTCTGCCTGGATGTTGATGATTCGTTCACTCAATGTTTTATTTTTTGCCCAGGAGGGTGATTCTCCCCAGTAAAAATAGGAGAGGCCCTGAGGTGCTGCGGTAGTGATGACGGGCAGCAACTGGGCGGGTGCAGCATTATATTTTGGTTGATAGAAATCCGGGACATCGATAGCAAAACGTTCTGCTATTTTTTCTTTTGATGCGGTTAAACTGTATCGCTCGATCATGCAGATTGAATGAAAGCCAGGGCCCGTTGTTCTGACCAATATAGTCCATTTTGGTTGAATTGGGCAAAGCCCACATGGCCACCCCGGCCGGGAGTTTCAAATTGTAAGTATGCATGTTGGCGAAGAAGATTCATTGGGTAACATTCAGCGCTCAGGAAGGGATCATTGAGTGCGCTGACAATGAGTGTTGGTGTTTGGATTTTTTCAACAAAAAAGAGTGAACTATTCTTCTCATAGTAATCTTCAGCATTCGTAAAGCCGTGAAGGGGTGCAGTGAAGTGATCATCAAATTCAAGAAGCGTTTTGATGGTATCGATCTTACGAATGTCCAGGTCTGTGCGCAACGAAGCCTTGGATTTCACTTTTCTCCTCAGGCTTCGTAGAAACCGTAGGGAATATATAATGTTTGATGGCTGTGAAATCTTTTTACAGCCGCTGCTCAAATGCATAGGCACTGAAAATACAACTGCTTTTTTAATTGGGTCGATAGGCTTTCTCTCTCCTAGATATTTAAGCGTAAGGTTACCGCCTAAGCTAAAGCCAACCAGGTAAATGTTTTTGTAAGATTGTTGACTTGCATGCTTCACTACCCAATCCAGGTCATCTGTAGCACCACTGTGGTAAAAGCGAAGTTGCCGGTTCATTTCTTCAGAGCAGCCGCGGTAGTTCCACGCCAGGACATCAAAACCTTGTTGATAAAAAGCACGGGCCATTCCCTGCATGTACGTGCGATGTGTATTGCCTTCGAGTCCGTGTGAAATAATGGCTACCGATTCTGAGTTTTGCTTTAACCAATCCAAGTCAAGAAAATCATTATCGGGTGTGTTGATTCGTTCCCGTTGATAAGGCACCACTACTTTTCGAAACAAGGAAGGGTAGATGGTTTCGAGGTGAGGATTGAATAGCAATATCGGGGGAGTGTAGGGCAAGTATATTGTAGATTTTAGATTGACGATTTTAGATTGATGATTTTAGATTGATGATTTTAGATTGACGGTTGACGATTTTAGATTTAAGGCTATTTGATTTTTTGTCTGGCTGTGTTTATAGAAGCTACAACAATAGCAAGTAGCTCGTTCGCTTCCTTTATTAATTTCTCAAGTTCAGACTTATATTCCGGGAATATTTCGATTAGTAATTCGAGAAAGAAGGCCGACTCATCAACTTCTTCCTCTACAATTTTCAATTTATAGATAAAGTCTTTCATCGATTTGGCTCTGCAAGCAGCACGATAATTTGCGCCTACAGAACTGGAGCTTCTTATAAGTTGTTTCGAATAAGCCAATGCAGAAATGCGCGGGGGAAGGCTCTCACAAAACATGGCTACATCAATGGCAAATTGTTTGGTTCGTTTCTTTAAAATCTCCGGACTCATAATGATACCTCAATTCAATAATCGTCAATCTATAATCTAAAATCTACAATTTAATTAGTGAACGACCAATAGAAGGTGAGCTAAATGGTGTTCTCCATGCCATGCATACGTGGCAATTAATCGCGAGAGGGGAATGTTCTTTTTTGTTTCAGGATGTGTGAATTCCTTTTTTAGATCTTCAGCTGTGAGCGAACGAAGCAGCAGTACCCATTTGGCGTGAAGAGCTTTTAGGAATTGGATTGATACGATCGGGTCAGATGCTGTTTCATAAGTTTCCGCCCAGGCTTTTTCATTGTAGACTTTAATCAGAGGAGTATTTTCTGTGAGTGTCCATTTGAAGCGGATGTATGCGTTCATGTGACTATCCGGTATGTGGTGTAATACCTGGCGCAAGGTCCAACCTCCGGGACGGTAAGGAGTGTTTAATTGTTGAGGAGTGGCTTTTTTATAAACTGCTTCAACCTTGCCGGGCAGCAATTCGATGGTGTCAATCAGCTTTTTAATTTCATCGGAAGAGTAATTCTCTTGCGGAGTAAAACGCCCGATCGGATATTTTAATTTTTCATCATCCAGCATGTACTTCTTCGGCTTTCTTCTCTTTTTCCAGTTTAGCTTTTTCCTTGGCGGCTAACCTGCGGTTACGCACACGGATGTTCGTCATTTCAATAAGCAGCGAGAATACCACAGCGAAGTAGATGTATCCTTTGGGTATGTCGTATTCAAGTCCTTCCAGGAAAAGCATAAATCCAATGAGGATGAGGAAGCCGAGAGCCAATACTTCCAGGGACGGGTGTTTGTTGATGTAATCGCTGATGCGGCCTGAAAAAAACATCATGATACACATAGAGATAACCACCGCGATGATCATGATCATGACAATGTTGGTAAGCCCTACTGCTGTTAGGATGGAGTCGAACGAGAAGATAATATCAATCATGATAATCTGAATGATCACATTGGTGATGTTAGCCCGTGCTTTTTCGGCCGTCATTGTTTCTTCATCGCCTTCAATTTCATGGTTGATCTCACGGGTACTTTTGGCAATCAGGAAGAGCCCCCCAAACATAAGGATAAGATCGCGGCCGCTAAAGGGGTGGTCGTGGCCGATAAAACGGTTGACCAAACTACTTCCAATGATATCTGAAAGATGAAAGAGCGGTTCTGTAAAGGTGATTACCCATGTGATGCCCAGTAGAAGCAGGATGCGAACAAACATGGCAAGTAGCAAGCCGATGTTCCGTGTGCGTGCCCGATGTTCAAGGGGCAGACGATTCGAGACAATGGAAATGAAAATGATGTTATCGATACCAAGAACTACCTCAAAAAACGTAAGCGTAATAATGGCGAGCCATGTTTCAGCTTTGAGAAAAATCTCCATTCAGGTCGGGTTTAACGGGTTGGGTTTTTATTCCCTCTTGCTGTGGGTGCTTAGAGGGCAATGTCAAAAATAGGATTCTTATAGGAGTGGTGCAAACGGTTTCTTAATCAAAATGAGGGGTTTTTATCAGGTTACAAACTCAGGCAAATTAGCTTTATTAAAGTCGCTTTTTTGGCTTAAAATACCTGTTTTAGGGCCTCTTTTGCTGTTGGTTGTAACAAGTAACGAACTCCTTCCTGAGCCATTTTATTCGACTCATAAATCCGTCCTCATTCAGGTATTGCTTATACAGTGCCGTTGAGTCCGGTCACGCGAGATTGATTTTATTTGGATGCCAGGTTGTGTTTACCTGCTCACTTGGTTGCATATACCACGAGGTTGATTCTATTTATATGTTCACTTGGGTGGCTCATATCGAATGGCGAATAGAGAATGGCGATTTCTGAATTTTGAAGTGGTGAAACTTCGAAATACATCATTCGCAATTCAGCCTCACCCAACTTCAGCTTGCCCTCTCCGCGGGATCACAATTCCCAACCTGCGGCAGGCAGGCTTGTTCGCAATTCAATTTGACTTGACCCGTGCTGAAAAACATGAACGGGAAATCAAAAAATGGTAGTTATTTCCATCCAACTTTTTAAGGTGCCAAAAGGAAGGGCCTGACTGATATTTCCGCCATAAATTACTGTGCCTGCGGATTGACTTTTGCTTAATGTTTGCCAATACCTAAGGTTGTCGAAAAAACCAGAGTTTGCCGTACGACCTGCCTTTATTTCAAATGGATAAAGATGTTGGTCGCGATCCAGCAACAAATCAATTTCCTTACCCTTGCTATCTCTCCAGAAGTAGAGATTGTTTCTCTTGCCCAATGCGAGTTGTTGTTTGAGACATTCCATAATGACAAAATTTTCGAAAAGAGAACCTATGGCATAGTGACTCGAAAGCTGGTTTGTATTTTCAATGCCCAGCAGGTGGCAGGCCATACCCGTGTCGGTGAAATAGATCTTTGGTGATTTGACAAGGCGCTTGTTGTAGTTCATGTAATGAGGCTGAAGCCGGAAAATGATATAGCTGGCTTCGAGTACGGAAATCCACGCTTTTGCCGTGTTCACCGAAACTCCGGCATCCGATGCGAGTGCGCTCATGTTTAGTAACTGACCGGTTCGCCCGGCACACAATTTCAAAAATGTATTGAACTGTGACAAACTGCCCACATTTTGCAGTGTGCGAACGTCCCTTTCAAGGTAGGTCTGCACATAGCTTGGATAAAACAGGGTTGCCGGTACTTTTCGATTATATAATTCCGGATAAAAACCCCGTACTATCCAATCTTCATAAGATGAATCCGCAATCTGATCCTTCATCTCCCTCAGGCTTAATGGCAGGAGCGTTACTATTCCTGCGCGACCAGCGAGGGATTGAGTTATTCTCTCATTCAATAAAAAATTCTGTGATCCTGTAAGGATAAACCTGACTTCCCGGTTATTGTCAACGATGCCTTGCAAATAAGAGAATATCTCAGGCACATTTTGAATTTCGTCTAAGATGGCTCCTCCTGGGTATTTGGCCAGAAAAGACCGGGGATCTTGCTGCGCCAAGTGCCTTTGGTCGGGTTGCTCAAGTAACACATACGGCAGTTGACTAAAAAGAGATTTACACAGGGTGGTTTTTCCTGATTGTCTGGGTCCGGTGAGGAAAATTACTGGGAAGTAATCGTATATGGACCTAATATAAACTTCTAATTCCCTCTTAATCATGCATAAATATAGTACAAATTTGCATTATAAATTCAAATTTGTACTAGTCCTTACTAAAGCCCCAACCCCGAAGGAGGGGGAGTAAAGAAAAAGCCACCCATTGCTGAGCGGCTTTACAGTTATCAGTTGTCCGTTAACAGTTAACCGGATTGGTCCCTATTAACTGTTAACAGATAACTGATAACTTTTACCGTGCAATAATCACTTTCCGGTTTATCAAACCTTGCTTGGTTTGAATTTGCAATAAGTAAACACCTTGCGCTAGTTCACGGGTATCGATTGTTTTAGAATTTTCTCCCGCACCGATCGTGTTGTTAACTGCTTCTTTACCAAAGCCATCAAATAACCGGAGGGGTACGGCCTGCTGTGGAACATCCGGCAATGTTATGGTTAACTCCTTATTAGCAGGGTTAGGGTATACCAATATCTTGCTTGCGTAGGCGGGGTCTTCGTTGCCGGTAATGGTACCAGGGTTTACCGGATTGAGTTCGACAGCAGCCTGATAAACGCCCTTAAAGACTTCATCCTGAACAAGTGCTACTACAGCCAGGTCACTTGGATCAATGTTTGAATTTGCATCTATAACCCAGGTAGCACTTACAGTTTGGAACGCACCATTCTGGAAGGTCTTTGGAAGTTGGGTTCCGACTGCACTTGGTAACATTTTTCTGAATACAAATTCATTACTCCCAACAGTTTTCTCTACACCCACTATATGCAAGATTGGTGTTGAGGCCGCGGAAAAGTTTCTTATTGCTGTAACGGTCGCAGAAATTTGTAATTCCCCAGGAGTTATACTTGTGGTAGTGATGCTAATGGTAAAAGGGGAAGTAACCAAAGCGTGATCATCGAATGTTGGTGTAAACCAAGTTCCGAGATTAACCATGTCTCCGTTACTTTCACCGTCAAGGTAAACACGTGGAATATACTGATCTGCATAAGCAATGCCATAATAGGCAGCCCTTGCCGCGACTTCCGTTGGGTTCGCACTATTAATAACATCAGAGCCCCCAAAACTCATATGGTACTGTATTTTAACACTTTCCAATGCCGATTGTGAATTAAAGTTGGCAGCGTTTGCAGGGTGCTGTGTATCATTTTCGTTGGTAAAGTTTTCAATCAACAAAGTTCTGTTACGAGTTTCAATTTTAACATTATTAAAACCGAACCCTTCAAACTCGCCATCGCCATTACTTTCAAATGCAATTCTAAAACGGACTTTAGCTCGATCCATCTGTGTTAGAGTTCCAATATTGTCAAGAGCCCTTCGTCCTTCAACAAGTGAATCCTTCTGTGGATTTTGTTCAAGGTCTTCCCATGAGTTTCCAGACCATCCTATTGGGCTGCTCCCAATATTACCACCTGTAAATCCAATAGTATTAAACCAGTTGGATCCAGAACCAATTCCACCTAATGGAAACCAGTTGAGTCCCCCATCCTTGGACCATTCCAAAGCAACACCGTCCCTTCCTTTATCCAATTCCATAATATAATCCAAGGAGATAACTGGCCTAATTATATTTGAAATATCAAAACAAGGACTATTTATAAATGATATCTCATCCGGAACGTAGTTCCCCAAACCATTTGTAACCCATGCTTGTGTAGAGAATTTACTCATAACGGTATCAGTAGGCTGAACGAACTGCCAGGTAGAGTTACCTGCAATATCTTGTAATCTCCAATAGCCCATTCCTCCATCCACTCCGCCCATATCGTAAGGAAAGCTTGTTGTGTGTGTTACATAGTCTAAAATGGTGACGGTATTTGTTATAGAATCCGAGCAACCTATATTAGTAAAGGCAGTTACCGTGACATTGTAATTACCTACACCACTCGAAAAAGTATGATAAGGATTTTGGACTGTACCACCTTCAGGAGCTGCGTCATTGGCAGTATCCTTTGGGATGATTACACTATCACCGAAATTCCACCTAAACTGAGTGGCTGGAACATTTGGAGATGAAGCATTGAATAGCGTGCTGTCACCATTGCAAACAAAATTATAATTAAATATTGGATTTGGATTTTGACCCACGGTAGCAGAACTCGCAGAATTATTAAGACACCCATCGCTGTTCGTTACAGTAAGACCAATGGTAAACGAATTATTAGCGGTTCCAGGCCCATAGTTATACGTAATTTGATTATTGTTAGTAACCGTAGAGTCTGTACCATTGCCGAAGACCCAATCGTATTGGATATATGGAGTAGGCCCTGTATCCTGTGGGCCGGTAATAGTGAAATTACGGTCATCACAAATAGGCGGCAAAATGAAACTAGCATTAGGTGCTGCCTTGATTTCAATCTGAACGGGGGTAACTGCCCCTTCACATCCTTTGTTATTTTGAGTAACATAAAAAGTTTTTGCGATAGCTGAAAGACCCGTAATCCCGGGGGCAACAAAACCCTTAAAGTTCACTGAGTCAAGGACAGGTGCAGTAGGGTTAATTGTTGGGTCTAACTCGTACCAGTATGGATTGGTAGCCGGACCATTTCGGGTTGCATCAATCGTAAATTGTCTCGCAATTCCATCCGTACTTTGGCAGTAATCAACGTTTGGTGCAATTGGAGCATCAGGTTTTTTTACCCATAGGAAATTTCTGAAAACAGTCCCAGTACAATTATTGTAGTCACTATAATTCATTGTTATTGTAAGAGAAGTTTCATATTGTCCGCTACTCATTAGAGAAGTATAATCCGGATCAAACTCCTCGTCATTTGTGCCCGATAGTGCCCCATTGTGCGCAGCTTGGATTATTTCAAAATCTGTTATGGTATACCCTGGTTCTGACGAAGTTAATGTTATAGGAAGTACGTCAGAGCAAACATTTTCATTCTCATTTATCCCTACAATAGTTGGGGCTGGGCCATTATCTAATACAGTAAAATATTGATAGGTTAAGTATGTTTCATTTCCATTTGCATCCTTACCGTAAACCAAAATATAAAAACTATAGGGGTTAACTGCGGAGTTAGTATATCCGTAGTTACTCCTAATAACATCAAGGTTTAATGAATAAGCAGTAGGCCTGTTTAACATGGTGCCAACAGGAAGTGTGACACCGGCCTGAATATCGGCAACATTCTCAAAGGCTAAAGGGGTTAACGGATTGGGACCTCCACAATAAGTGAAGGTCGGTGCAGGTTCACCTAAACAGATCCCTGTAAGCGAATTATAACTATAGAAAACCAAGCGAGTATATTGGTAGGTAGGGGGGAAATTAGCAGGGATATAGCTTAGTGGGCCATCAGACGTGATGTTTTTGCAATATGACAGGTCGAGATTGTTAACTGCGCTATTGGTAACTTTAAAAATCTCAGAATCACTATTTGAGCAGCCAAAGCCATTGGTATATGTATATGTGATGGTCCAGTCGCCAACGGTTGCGCTTTGAGGGTTGAAATAGTAGTTACCACTAATAAGTGAAACACCCTGACCGCTAAAAATACCGCCTGCGGGGGAACCATAAAGTTGATAATTGAAATTCTCGATTGTGTAGTTTGTTCTAACTACCGTTTCACCTGGTGCTGGAATAATGTCGGCCGTGGGAACTGGATTGACCACGATGTCAACCGAATCAGTAGCTGTATTTCCCGAGTTATCTGTGAGTGTTAAATAATATCGGGTATTCACAGTTGGGTTGTCTGTGGGACTCGAGTTACTATCTGTAAATCCCGCAGGGGAAGAGGTCCATGAGAATTGATAAAAACCGGTTCCACCACTGGTGGCACCAATTAATGTAGTACTGGAACCTAAACAAATTGTGGTATCAGTTGCACTTGCAGTTACAGCGAGCGAGGCTACTGTTAATGTAAATGTTGGGCCACTTGGTGGGTAAGGCGAAGCATCAAGATTTATGGAGGTACACCCAGAATGTCTGACCTCAACAATATAATCGTAGCTGCCAATTTTGGTAAAGTCTGGATCGGTTCCTTCAGAGGTATTTAGTATAAGGTCGGTTCCGTCACCCGTAGCAATGTGAGCAGCATCTGGTAGGGTAAGACTATGCTCCGCTATAAATGAGGCAGGCGCACTGATAAGTATTAAAGCATAGTCGAAGCCATTTTGAGTGGGATCAATCGTAACATCAACATTGGTATTTTGGGCTGGTGATACGGTTTCAATTGTGACGGGAAGTGTTGTGTCAATGGCTGGAAAAACGCTCAAGTCTGAACCAGAATTAGCACTCGTTAAATCACTATCATTATTTTTTACTGTAATAGGTCCTGTAGTTGCGCCTATTGGCATTTTAAATACTACCTGGGTTGCGTTGTGAGAAATGATATTCCCAGAAGGCACAGCTACACCATTAATTGTCACTGTTGGCTCTGCATTTCCGGAAATCGGATTGCCAGTTCCTTCGAAACGGAGACCGTTTACCACAACAGTATCGCTGATACAGGTTCCGGTAGTGTTATTGTCGGGACCGGCTGTAAATCCAGTTATAGAAGGTCTGTTCTCTGTAGTAAAAGTTATATTTTGAGATGATGATGCATTGTCATTTACGTCTTCAACCGGGTTTAACTCAACATAATAGACTTGATTGAAAGTTAGCGTTGAATTTGGGTTGATTGTAATGAGTGTGTTTGTGCCATCTATGGTTGCTGTGAAAGGCACTGCAGCACCAGCATTATTGGTTAGTTTAAGTTCTACTAGCCCACCCTCAATATCGGCCGGAGTAATGGCAGAATCGTCTATATTTCGAATAGGTTCATTTAAGGTAATAGTAATGTTTCCAACAGCTGAAAAGTTGGTAGCCGAATTGGCCGGATTAAATGTTGCAGACGGTGGTTGAGTGTCGCCAGTGGTAAAGGTAATACTGGCCGGATTTGGACTAATGAGATTATCGCTGCCATCCTCCACTCCGGCTATCGCAACATAGATAACCGTGTTGCCTGGTAGGGTAGCTGTGGGATTGATAGTAACAACGTCATCGCTGCCATTAATAGTGGCATCAAAGGCAATGTTGGCCCCGGTTGCATCCGTCAGTTTGAGTGTGATACTGCCATCGATGTTAGTATTATCGAGATTGGCATCATCTGAAGCTCTGCGAATTGTTTCATTGAATGAGATGGTGATGTCATTAGTTTCAATAACTCCGGTTGCCCCATTCAATGGTGT
>JAKEEN010000129.1 GCA_022616575.1 Flammeovirgaceae bacterium | reverse complement strand
GTGCAGGTATTTCCAGTTGATGCGCGAAATGATTATCACCTCCAGCCCAGATATAGTTGGGCACCTGGATAAAATAAAGATTCAAAATTCCAATAATAAATTCTTCTCAGAAGAAGCTTCCTGGTATAGAGACGAAATAATAAAAACGATCGGGGTGATCAAGGATGCTGGTGTTATTGTCGAAGTGAACACAAGAGGGTTATACTTGGGGAAATCAAGTACAACTTACCCCAGTCCATGGATTTTAGAAACCCTTTGCCAAAAGGGCATACCTATCACAATCAACTCAGATGCTCATCATCCGGGTGATTTGATCAATAAATTCCGTACTACTGCCACAATGCTGAAAGAAATTGGCTTCAAAAAAATCATGGTACTCCGTGAAGGAAAGTGGAAAGGCTTCAACTACAACGCTGATGGAATCAAAATCTCTTGAAATCAAAGTTGCCTCCTGGCTTAAGAAATCCAATGCCTTATGGTTTACAATTTATGCTGCCCTTGCCGCCTTTTGTCTCTACACTTGCGTTTACGCATTCCGAAAAACATTTGCCGCAGCTACCTTCGAAGGGATCACCTATTGGGGAATGGGGTATAAGGAACTTCTCGTAATTTTTCAAGTAATGGGTTACGCGCTTTCAAAATTCGTAGGTATTAAAATAATTTCTGAGCTACAAGCGAAATCCAGAGCTGCCGGCATTTTACTGATGGTATCGCTTGCCGGAATCTCCTGGTTTCTATTTGCTATTGTACCCGCACCCTATAATATCATTTTCCTGTTCACCAATGGATTGCCGCTTGGAATGGTATGGGGAATGATCTTTGGATATCTGGAGGGGAGACGAATGACGGAAGCGTTAGGGGCAGCACTTTCAGTTAGTTTCATTTTCTCTGCGGGTTTGTGCCGATCGGTGGGCGGTTTTGTTATGAGAGATTGGGGCACCGCGGAAATCTGGATGCCCTTTGTTGTGGGGTGTGTTTTTGTAATACCCCTGCTAATTTTTTTATGGCTGCTGGATAGACTTCCGCCACCAACGGAGTTGGACGAGCAACTTCGATCCAAACGTATACCCATGAACTCCACTGAACGAAAGAATTTCATGATGACTTTTTTACCGGGTATCATATTATTTGTACTGGTGTATACTCTCTTAACAACATTTCGTGAGGTCCGCGATAATTTCTCAGCCGAAATCTGGGAGACGCTGGGGTATGGTGGGTCTCCTGAAAAATTTACACAAACAGAAATTCCAATCTCTTTTGCCGTACTCCTAATCATGGGCAGCATTATGCTGATCAAAAACAATAAATTAGCATTGATGGTCAATCATCTCATAATTTTTGCCGGGATGATTTTAATCGGTCTCAGCACATATTTATTTGAACAACAATTTATAAGCGCCACGTGGTGGATGATTTTGATTGGGCTGGGCCTCTATATGGGTTACGTTCCATTTAACAGCATTTTTTTTGATCGACTGATAGCTGCGTTTCAATACGCGGGAACGGTTGGATTTATTATGTATGTTTCTGATTCGTTTGGATATTTAGGAAGCGTAGGGGTTATACTTTTAAAAGAACTGGGACACTATGAAATCAGTTGGCTTGACTTTTTTATTTCATCTGGATACTTCTTGTCTATTACAGGTGCGGTTCTCATCCTGGCATCTATGCGCTATTTTCATAAAAAACATCTTAGCTGGGAAGAATCGAGTGATCAGTTCATTGCCAACGCCTCGTAAAGGTCTTGCAGATTATAGTGCTTAATGATCCGAATAGCGTTACCCGGCTGAGCAGGATCCAATCTTTCTTGTTTAACAAATGCTTCTAACTCCTTTGACTCATTAATCAATTCCGGATACACTTGTCTTTTGAATTTTTGCAATTCAATAATTGCACCCTGATATAAAAGAAAATAATTGAAACTTTCTGCCTTGTCGGATATTCCTGACCATGGCATAGGTCTCCTGACGACCGGAATTTTACCCATAGTAACTACCTCAAATAATTTATGATGAGCATAAGGGGATTCCTGGTCAACCCATGAGATATACCTCCGATTGAGGTTTGCAGTTGAATCGTAATAAAAGACAGATTCAATTTTATGAGCCGGCAATACCGTTGTGCCGGTATTGTTTTTCAACACAACTAAATCATGCTCAGGAAAAACAGAAATTCTTCCAAGCACCACGTCTTGCTCATACAGCACAACAGATCCTGTGTTTCCTGCCTCAGACCGATGTTGAGCTACAAGGCTTACCCCCAACAGGAAAGAGATCGCATATATTAATAAAAATCGCACCTCATGTTAGTCTTAACATGAAGTTAACATTAAATTAATAATTAATCAATCTTTGATTTTGCTCTTTATGAGTTCCAGCACCTCGGGAATTTGGTTTATAAGGTGAGTATGCTTTTCCCTCTGAAGCTGTTCAACAGAAAATGCCCCCGAGGTAATGGCAATAACCAAACCACAACCCGCTGAACTACCTTCTTGCAGATCGGAAACCGTATCGCCCACCTTGGCTACTCTCCTTATATCATTCACTCCGGTTAACTTCATGGCCTTGTAAATGAGATCCGGATGCGGACGTCCGTATTCTACTTCATCACTGGTTACACTGCAATCAATTAGTCCATTTGCGACCCAACCCAACCTGTTCAGTAATGCGTTGGTAATCTGGCGGTCAAACCCGGTATCAATGCCAACTTTTATATTTTGTTGCTTTAGTTTTCTGAACGTTTCACTCACACCCTCCTTCTCTCCAACGGTATCATCCTCTTGATAAAAATGAATCATTTCAGATACAAAAGTGTCATGGATTTCTTGCACAAGCTTATCCGTTATCGGGTATCTCTCCCGTTGCTCCAATAAAATTCTGATGGCAACAGGTTTCGGTATGCCCATTACTGCATTAGCCTCTTCAAGCGAAATAGTAACACCAACTTGAGCCAATACCTTTTGTAGTACTTTATGTACATCCTGATTATCCTTCACAGTAGTCCCGGCCAGATCAAAAATCACAAGTTCAATATCCATAGGGCAACAATTTAAATTGCTCACAAGTAACTTTAATAATTTTCGTAAACCGATACCCTACGTAAAACTTCATGCTTCGTTAAAATGGAGATGATTAATTTATCACATGACATAATTAATTTTCTCAAAAATTAGAACCATGGGCAATATTACGCAGACCGTAGAAGAGGTATTCTCTTTGTATGAGAAATTCGGAGGTGAAGATTACATTGGTGAGCCTGTTTCGCAACTCGAACATATGTCACAGTCTGCTCAATTAGCCTTACAAGAAGGTTTTGATGATGAGGTTGTGTTAGCGGCCTTCTTTCATGATATCGGTCACCTTTGTGGAGCACGTGGCCATGAAACCACTATGGATACCTACGGTATTAAAAGCCATGAAAAAATAGGTGCTGATTACCTCCGTAAAAAAGGCTTTCCTGAACAAGTTGCCCGATTAGTGGAAAATCACGTTGCCGCTAAACGTTACCTAACATTCAAATATCCACAATACTATGATCAACTCAGTGAAGCAAGCAAGAAGACCCTTGAATTTCAGGGAGGAAAAATGACTCGAATAGAGGCGGAAAACTTTGAACAGGACCCTCAATTTGAAGTAAGCATTTTACTTAGGCGGTGGGATGAGCTAGCAAAGGAAACTAATATTCCAATAATGAATCTCGATACCCTAAAAGCTAAAGCTGTATCCATTCTTCAAAACAATACGATTAGCCTTTAAATTACCAAGCTAACATTCTCCCCTTCATCAATATCATCATTAATCAAAAGTTCGATCCAGCTTAATGATGAGTTAACATAAGCCCCCTACTTTGTATACACTATACGAAGGAATAAAAAACTGAAATACAATGAAAAAAATAGAGTTTTGGGGCTACCTCTCTGTGGGCTTGATCCTAACGTTGGGTCTATTTCTTATTTCCTTGCTGTAATAAAAGAAATTATAACTACCATCATTTAACCCTTTAGAGGGTATGCATTAGCCATTTTAGAGTGTTTGCTAAGAACCGCCCGCTATGATTAACGTAAAGGACACTCACTCGTCCTTCCTGTTTGTTCAGAATGCATTTAAAAAGAACAAACGAATTTTCTATTCGCGGTTTGGCGATGGTGATGTGTACATTATGATGGGGCGTGATCAGGCACCAACCTGGCGCAAGTCTTCAGGCCGTGCGGTGGGAGTAGGGTGACTTGTGCCTTCTCATTATTTTTCTCAAGTCTTCAGAATTATACTTTGTCACCTTTACGGTTATCCAATGGCTTGATGTATTTATCAGAAAAGAGTATAAGGATATATTTTTAGAAAGCATCCGGTATTGTCAACGAAATAAGGGGCTTGAGGTTTATGCGTATTGTATTATGAGTAGTCACATTCATATGATCATTGGCTGGCAAGGGGAACAAAAGCTAGAGGATGTAATAAGAGACATTAAAAAATTTACGTCTGTGAAAATTGTTGAAGCGATCAAGAATAACCTGCATGAGAGCAGACGGGAATTGTTACTTTGGCTGTTTGAACGGGCTGGCAAAGCAAATAACAACAACACGAACTTTCAATTCTGGCAACAGCACAATCATCCGATAGAATTAAGTAAAAGCGAGATGATTGATCAACGATTAGCATATGTTCATAACAATCCGGTGGAAGCAGGAATAGTTCTTTCTCCTGAGGAATATTTGTATAGCAGTGCTGTTAACTATGCCGGGCTGCCGGATAAATTGCTGGAAGTTATTTTGATATAGGGTAGGGCAGTCTTCAGACTGCCAAGTGAAAGTAGGCAGCGTCCTGCGTGCCTGTGACAATAACCTCATTAAGAGAGGTAACGTCTTCTTCAAGCTCCATTACCCCCAGGTCAAGAAACTCACTTAACCTACCAACCACTACGGAAGTTTTATGTGTGCGATAGCCAACAAAAGACTTTTCCAGGATGTAGTTATCAGGCTTTACATTGCTCATGGTATAACGACCTTCATCGTCTGTCACGGTTCCTGACACAAATGAACTGTCTCGTTCGAGCTTCAATAACACATTTACGTATGATAAATTACTTTTCGATGTTTTGTCCTTCAGAACACCTGACAGTGTTACACTCTTTACCTGGGAAAAGGAAAGAATTGAAGTTGATAATACCAGAATCAGAATACTCAATTTTTTCATACCTTATTTGTATGACTCAAACTTCTTTAATGATTCTGGATGAAAATTGGATTTAGTGATTAACGGAAAATTAAAAGGTCACAGAAAAAATGTGAACCTCATTCTGAAAATTATAGACTATTTCATACCGGCATGTATCGCATACCTTTTTAACTATTGCTAAGCCGAGACCTGAACTGTTCTCACCATTGCCTTCCTTACTAAACCGTTCGAACATTTTATCCGGACTCATTTTCAACGGGCTTCCGGTATTGCTAACGGTGAGAACTCGACCAGTAATCTGAACGTTGACTTCTCCTTTAGGGTTTGTATGTCTGATCGCATTATGAAAAAGGTTTGTTAACAGAACCTCCAGTAAGGTTGAGTTGGCTTTTATTGATAAAGGATTAATGGACGTTTGAATGGATATGTTATCCACATCAGCCATTGGCTGCAAATTCGACAATAGCTTTTTTGCCAATACAGACAAATCTATTTCTTCGACTTCATTGAATTGGTCATTATCAATTTTACTTAGCAAGAGTAGATTCTTGTTGAGCCTTGCCATTCGTTGCGCTGTTTCCTCCAGGTCAAGTATGGTAGCTGCCCCCGCTTCTGTAAGTCCAGGCAACTGCATAAGATTATCCAGCTTAGATTGAAAAATGGATAACGGAGTTTGCAACTCATGCGAGGCATTTTCGATAAACTCTTTTTGCTCCAGATACACTTTCCGGTTTCGATCTGTCAAGTGACTTACTGTCTTGTTAAGATCATCAAACTCGATGATATTTGTTTTCTCCGGCTGAATCAATTCACTTTTATCCAATTCATAAGCCTTCAATTGATTAAGTGTGTTGTAAAATGGCTTCCACAACTTTC
>JAKEEN010000014.1 GCA_022616575.1 Flammeovirgaceae bacterium | reverse complement strand
GCATGATCTAAAAGGTACGCTCACTTTTCAACCGTATGGAAAGAGTGGACAGTACATAAATTCAATTTCCAGAAGCGGACTCAACATTGTATTGATGAATGAGGCGGAAAGACTCGGTGTAGAACTTTTATTCGATCAAAAAATTGAAAGAGTCGACCTGTTGAATACCGTACTTACGACAGTAGACAGTCGACAGTCGACTATGGACAGGGCATTTGACTTGATTATTGGAGCGGATGGCGCCTTCTCGGCTGTTCGCGATGCTTTGCGAATAACAGACAGGTTCGATTATCAGCAATTTTATATTGAACATGGATATAAAGAACTGACGATTCCTGCAGGAGCGAATCAATCATTTCAACTGGAAAAAAATGCATTGCATATCTGGCCACGGGCAAGCTTCATGTTGATTGCCCTTCCCAATCCAGATGGAAGTTTTACGTGCACTCTCTTCTTTCCATTTGAGGGAACAACATCCTTTAGTCAGCTGAAATCAGAACAGAACATTGTGGATTTTTTCAAATCGACATTTCCTGATGCCCATGCACTAATCCCCGATTTATTGGAAGACTTCCGCCTAAATCCTGCTTCCTCTTTGGTAACCGTAAAATGCTATCCGTGGGTGGGGAACAATACCTTACTCATTGGTGATGCTGCACACGCAATTGTTCCTTTCTTCGGTCAAGGCATGAACGCGGGTTTTGAAGATTGCCGGGTACTCAATCAATTACTCAACCAATTTGATGACAATTGGAATGCTGTGCTTCCTGCGTTTCAGCAACTTAGAAAACCAGATGCTGATGCCATTGCCCAACTTGCGCTTGACAATTTTATTGAGATGAGAGACCTGGTTGGTGATAGAGAATTTCTTTTGAGAAAAAAGATTGAAGCTAAACTTCACGAACTCTATCCTGACAAATGGATACCCCTTTATTCGCAAGTGACCTTTTATGATTCAATTCGCTATAGCGAAGCCTATATCACTGGTCAAAGGCAAAAGAAAATTATGGATGCAGTCATGAGTCAACCGGGAATTGAATCAGCTTGGGAGAATTTAGACTTTGCAGGGATAGTTAATCAGCTGGGATAAGTACTTTAGATTTTAGATAGAAATCTGAGATTAATTTATATGAAGTTTATATTCTTCAAAGGTTGATAACACGTCCCTTACATAATTTACCGGTTCTTCACATTTACAATAACCGGCAACTGCTAGCGGATCTCTGAAATATTTTGGTTCAGACTTTTTTAACAGGTAAGCTTCCACATGATTTTTCCAAACAGTTGGATCATCTCCATACTTTTCTGCGAGTTTCCGCGCATCAATAATATGTGATAGCCCGACATTGTATGAAGCCAGAACAAATGGCAATCGTTCCAGCGAATCCAATACGGTTTTTGACCAATACCGATCCAGGTACTTCATATAATTTACTCCTGCCCTGATATTTTGCTTAGGGTTATCAGGATTTTCAGCGCCAAATTCACGAGCTGTTGCAGGCATCAATTGCATTAACCCTCTTGCGCCAGCCCATGATTCATCCTTCGGTTGAAATCTTGACTCTTCATAAATCACGGCTGCCAACAATCTCCAGTCCCAACCCAAACGCGAAGCCTCCTCCTTAATAATGTCATCATACTTCGAAATTTTTTTTCCTCCTAAGGAAGAATAATCACTTTTAAATCTGTTGCGCGAACTCCGTGGACTTTTAAAATACCGGTTATAGATAACCATGAATGTGGGTTCCTTTTTGATTTCATCAAGCCAGGCGTTAACTGCTTTCAACAATTCAGGAGAGTTTTTTCGTGTTGCCCAGGCTATTTGCTGAGGCAAGCTTAGCGGTGTTGCTACATCCAAATCGGGATAGTATGATGCATTAACCATGGCAATCATATGATCGGCTACGGTGTATTGTATCTCTCCTTTAACAACACGCTGAACCAGCGATTCGCTTTCAAACTCTACGCTATCTTCTTTAATGATTATATCTCCACCAATTTCATCCGACAAACTTTTAAGCCTGTTTACAAAACTTGAAGCCTTCATCACATGAACTTCTTTGCCAATCAATTCAGTGGGATTGCGAATCAGCTGTTTGTTAATTTCATCTTGAGTGATCGTTCGCCAATTGTCGGGTTTTCGCTGAACAAGAACCTGGTAGGTATGAAAATGAGCCCGGGTAAAGGAGACAAATTTTCTTCTCTCTTTCGTTACCGTCATAGGAAAAGCAAGGATATCACCTTCACCATGGTTGAGTTGATCTATAGAATTTTCAACTCCTGAAATGACTTTAATGTTTAATCGTACCTTAAGGTGTTTAGCCAGCAGTTGAAGTAATTCGTATTCATATCCCTTTGGCTCGCCTTTGTAAATAAAGTAGCTGAACGAATTATTATCGATCAGTACATTAAGTACACCTCGTTTTTTTATTTCATCAAGATCAATTTCTACTTCCGGTTTCGAAGAGAATTTGTCATTCTTATTTTGCTGGCAGGCAGTAATGAGTTGAATAAACAAGAAAAAGAGAATACTTCTTGCTGGCATAGCCATTGAAAATACAGAAATGCCTATAAAATAAAAAGAGGCTCGGTTGAGCCTCTTTTTATTTTTCAATTAATCAACTTAGAAGGATATCTTCAAACTTGTATTCCAAGTTCTTCCAAATCCATAAAAGACACGGTTCCTTGGTGATCCATTTGTACCAACAACACCCTCGCTGGAATCAGTAGCATTGTTTGAGTCAAACAAGATATTGGTGTCTGATTCTGACATATAAACTTCATCAAACAAATTATTTACATTAAATCTCCAAGTTACACCAACACCCCCAAGTTTAAACCGATAGGAGAGTCCAACATCTACCAAACTATAAGTCGGCAATTGCCAGGCTCGCTTTCCTGGTGTTAATATTGAGTTATCACTACCTACGTTAAAGTCCGCATATAAATTATCAGCATAGTAGTACGTTGCATTAAGATTTAGATTCTTAATAATCTCATATTCAGCACCCAAACTCATTGTTGTTTGAGCTGCATCGCCAACCTTAAAATCCTTTAAAAATAAAGTTGTATCTCCTAAAAACACATTACTTGCATCATAAATATTAGCATCAAAATTATTGGTGTATCGCCAATTACCAATTGAAACCATGCCATTGAGGGTCAGCTTAGGCATGGGTGATCCAGTAAAATCGATTTCCAACCCTTGGTGAAGTTGACCTACACCAATAAAAGTTGCCGAACCTGGAGTGCCGTTGACGTTAAAACTCCTCGTAACTTGTCGGTCTGTCCACTCAGTACTATATACATTTAAATTAGATGAGAAGTACCTGCTTCTAAATCCATATCCAAGTTCTAATCCAACAACCTTTTGGTTTTCAGCTTTAGGGTTGTAATCATTGGTGAAAGTAGGGTAAAGATTATCAAAAATAGGTTGTTGAGAATAATAGCCTGTATTAAAATATACATTATGATTTGAATTGATATTGTAATTCAAACCAATTTTTGCATTTCCACCAGCAAAGTTTTCCCAACTTGTTTCTTGTTTCGGGTCGTTGTCAAGATAAAGGAAATAATCAATTCGCTTAAAGCCCTGGCTTGAGTAAGAACCTGATGCAAAGAAGGATAAACGATCAAATGAAAACTCTAACTGGCCAAAAGCGCCTAACCATCTTACTAGTCCATCGTTGTTATAATCAATTTCATTTCCGTCTTTACGGCCTTCGTCAGTTATGTATTTATCGGGTTGATTTAAATCATCATCATCATAAAAAGCCGCTAGACCTAAAAGGTCTTCAACTCGCCTGTAGTGTAAGCCCTTATACTTCCTTAAATCTAAACCACCGATAAAGGTAATGTTGTCATTGATTTGATGTGTCAGATTGGCTAGAACACCATACCAGTTATGTTCATTCATAGAGGATCTACGAATAATGCCTGTTCCCGGATTTGCATTTACACCAACATATTGTCCATCAAAACCTCCTCCACCTGCCCATACTGTATTTGGATTTCCACCATTAAAATCACTAATAGTTGCTCCATTGTTCCATGCTTTAATATCATCAAAGCGGATTAAGCCATCGGCTGTTTTAGGTAATGTGAAAATTGTTGCAGAACCAATTCTACCTAGGTCACCTGTACCTCCTCCGCGTCCAAATGAAACATAAGCAGATGTGGAGAGTTCAGTTTTTTCACTAATTGTCCAATAATGATTCAGGAATATTTTGGGTTTATGATAGAAATTTCTTGTTATATTAAACTCTTCACCATCTAAATAGCCCCAATTACTATTATATTTTTTTCCATACTGTTCATACGCCACAATTGTATTTGCAAAGCCATTTTGGTGGTGCCATTGAGGAGCTCCTAACGCAGTAAGATGTACGGAATGCTTATCATTGATTTTCTTTGCTGCGGAAACGAAATAAGAGTAAGCTCTAAACATTGTTCCATCAATATAACCATCGCCTCGTGTGTGAGTCCCCTGAACTGAAAATGCCCATCCTTTGTCTGAAAGTCCCGTATTATAAACAGCCCCAAATTTAAAATACCCGTCATTTCCCGTTGAAATTGTAGCCGCTCCACCTTTTTCCATTTGGGCTGCATTCGTTACAATATTGATTGTTCCACCAACAGAAGTGATTGCAAGTTTAGAAGCACTTAAACCTCTTTGAACTTGCATTGAACTAGTAACATCACTTAACCCGGCCCAATTTGACCAATAGACCCAACCATTCTCCATGTCATTTACCGGAATTCCATTGATCATAACAGCAGTATTGCGTTGATCAAATCCGCGAACATTGATACGTGAATCACCAAATCCTCCGCCTTGTTTTGTAACGTAAACAGACGGAGTACTACGGAGCATCTCAGGGAATTCTTGGTTGCCAACCTTTGCCTCAATGATAGATCCCTTTATTGTGCTTACAGCCACAGGTGTTTTTCTATCTACAGCCACCGAGGCAATTACACTAACTTCATCTAGACCAATTGCTTGGCTTTGAAGTTTAAGGTTTCCTAATTCTGTGGTGCCTCCGTCACTCACGTTCACCACAACCTCTCTAGTGGCGTATCCGACAAATGAAATCACCATAATTTGTCGACCACTTTGAGCACCATCAAGTTGAAAAGCACCATTTGCATCAGTAATCGTGCCGGTGGTGGTACCTTTAAT
>JAKEEN010000128.1 GCA_022616575.1 Flammeovirgaceae bacterium | reverse complement strand
CGTCTTTCTTAACAAGGGGAAGAATCGCTACTTTATTTGGTGCGAGCGCGGCAGGGATTCTGAGCACAACACGCTCGCTTCCATCTTCCAGCTTTTCTTCCTGATATGATTTCGATAAAACCGATAGAAACATCCTGTCCAAACCAACGGAAGTCTCTACGACAAAGGGAATATAATTCTGATTTTCTTCTGAATCGAAATACTGAAGCTTTTTGCCAGAAAATTTTTCATGATTCTTCAAATCGAAATCGGTGCGTGAGTGAATGCCTTCCAGCTCTCTAAACCCCATTGGGAAGTGGAACTGAATGTCGCAAGCTGCATTGGCATAGTGAGCCAGATTCAAGTGATCATGAAAGCGATAATTTTCTTTGCCAAGGCCGAGTGATTGGTGCCAGCGCATTCGTTTTTCTTTCCAGTACTCATACCACTTCATCTCTTCGCCCGGCTTCACAAAAAATTGCATCTCCATTTGCTCAAATTCGCGCATCCGGAAAATAAATTGACGCGCAACAATTTCATTTCGAAAAGCTTTACCAATCTGTGCGATACCAAAAGGTATTTTCATTCGCCCCGTTTTCTGCACATTGAGGAAGTTCACAAAAATACCTTGTGCAGTCTCAGGTCTTAAATAAATCTTATTAGTGTCTTCTGCAATCGAACCCATCTCTGTTGAGAACATGAGATTGAACTGACGCACTTCTGTCCAGTTTTTGGTTCCAGAAATTGGGTCAACCACTTCAAGATCAACAATCAACTGCTTCAGGGCAGCCATATCGCCATTGCCCATGGCCTCTTTTAGTCGGGCATTAGCCTCATCAATTTTTTTCTGATACTCAAGCACGCGTGCATGCGTGCTCACAAACATTTGCTTGTCAAAATTTTCGAACCGCTTGGCAGCTTTTTCTACTTCTTTTTCAATTTTTTCTTCCAGCTTTTCGATGTATCCTTCTACCAATTGGTCGGCACGGTATCGTTTCTTTGAATCCTTATTATCGATCATCGGATCGTTGAATGCATCTACATGGCCGGAAGCCTTCCACGTGGTGGGGTGCATAAAAATGGCCGCATCAATGCCCACGATGTTATCGTGAAGCAACGTCATAAACTTCCACCAATACTCTTTTATGTTGTTCTTTAACTCCGCTCCGTTTTGACCATAGTCGTAAACTGCACTGAGTCCATCATAGATTTCGCTGCTGGGAAAAATAAACCCATACTCTTTGGCATGGGAGATAACATTTTTAAAAAGATTGTCTTCTTGTTGCGCCATAAGGCGCAAAAATAGAATTCATAACTGCATTATCACACGCAAGGGCATAAATAAATTAAGCCATCCGGGAAAGTGCCATAGGGTTGGCTTCCGCTCCGTTTCTATTTTGTGGGTTTTCGATCACTACCCCCGGCAAAGTAACCTCGAAGGTTGAGCCTTTCCCAATTTCTGAATGGAAAGAGATTTTGCCTGGTAGCTTTTCTAAAATCTCTTTGACTATATAAAGTCCCAGGCCCGAACCGGCAGCTCGCTCGGAAGCCCGGTAAAACATGTTAAAAATAAATGGCTGATAATCGGGGTAAATGCCCTTGCCATTGTCTTTTACAGAAATGGTTAGCGATCGCAAAAATGGTTCTGCTGAAATAGTCACATAGCGATCGGGTTTTGTGTAATCGTGATGTTCGATGGCATTCTTCACGATGTTGTGAAGCACTATTTTCAATCGCTCCTGATCTGTATTGATCATCAATCCGTATGGAACATCGACTGAAAGCCTGACTGATTCCTTATTAACGGAAAACAAAATCTCTTGCGCCACTGATTCTATCAGGGCTTTTACATCAATTCTCTTCTTCTGAATATGATAATTAATATTCCTGGAATAGTCAGTAATATCTTTAAGCAATTCGTCCAGTTTTTCTACCCGGCCACGGATCAAATCGAGACACAAGTCTAATTCATCGTGCGACTCTGATTTCTTGGCGAGGTTTACCAAACCCAACACCGAACGCAACGGAGCACGCAAATCATGCGAAGTGCTATATACAAAACGGTCAAGTTCTGTGTTTGTTTTCAGCAATTTCAGGTTCTGCATGGAAATCTCAGCCTGGTTTTTTTTCAGTTTTACCTCCGATTCGAAGTTGATCTTTGAAAGCATAAACAGCAGCCCGATGGATGAAACCGAAGCAATTAAAAAATTAATCAGTTGACTATCGCGAATGTAGCTCTGGGGATGATCAGAAAATCCCAACGGAGAAAACCCGGAGTAAAAGCCAATCAAAAAAAGTGCTACCGGCAACAATGAGAAAATCCATGACTCTGCTTTTTTCTCAAAACCAAACAAGGCAGATGAGCTTAATCCAAGAAACAGAAAAATGTATTGCGTATCCGTTTCATAGTTTGACTTAGCAGCAAATACGTACACAATGAGGTTGGCAAAGGTGAGCAGTATGATTTTTGAAAAATCAAATTTGCCTGACCGGTTTAAAGTAAACGAAACAATCCCGGTCAATTCCAGCAATACATATACAAAATCAGTGTCTTCGATCTGAAAAATAGTGTTGTATGTAAAATAAAAGATCCCTATAAAAATGGAGAGCACTGACATGTAGCCGACCATGAGAGAGCGGTACAATTCCAGCTTCGATGAAAATGTATTGTTGCCGATAATGAGTTGTCGCATTAGCTAAGGGTGAGGGTATTAGGTATTTGAAGTGTGAAGGTTGATCCTTTTCCCGGCTCAGATTCCAATCCAATGGCTCCGGAAAGTTTTTCCATGGTTTCCTTTACGATAAATAGTCCAAGCCCTGAGCCTTTTGAATTTTCGCTGGCCCTGAAAAACATATCGAAGATTTTTTGTTGATGTTCTTTTGCAATGCCATGGCCGTTATCTTTTACGCGTAAATAAAATGATTCTTCACCCGGTAAATAACAGAGTTTAATATAAGGATCAAGCTTTTCCCGATCGTGGTAGCGAATGGCATTGGATATTAAATTCGTTAATACAATTCGCAGACGGCTTCTGTCAGACTGAATGATCGTATCGGTAGGGATATTCATTTCGAAGTGAATGCCCTTCGCTTCGTTAGAAAAGCGCAGGGTATCCCAAACATCGAGTGCTAATTCATAAATATTTACCGGGTGAATTAACACCGGTTGTTTACTGTTTCTGGAAACCTCCGTGATGTCGGCAATAAAATTTTCAAGTGATTGAATACGATTGTGAATCAACGTCTGGTACTCTGCCACTTCTTTTTTTGATTTTGCATGCTCTGTAAGCTCAATCAACCCCTTGATAGAATCCAGCGGGGCTTTTAAATCGTGCGATGTGCTGTACACAAACCGGTCAAGTTCCGCGTTCGATTTTTTAAGCATTTGGTTCGCACCTACAAGCTGAATTGAGTTGTAGTGATTCAAGCTGATCATCAGATACACAATGCTGATAGCCGTTGGCAGGCCCACCGTAAAATTGATTACCTCATTTAATAAAATCATATCATCACTATACACGCGCTCCGGTAAAAGCGAGAAATCGACAAAGATTGTTAGAACAAACAATAGATAAGTGAACGCAGCAAACAGTATAGATAAGATTCGTTGTTTATAACCAAAGACGGCAAACGCTGCCAGCGATAGAATGATGAAATAAATAAAAGCCCCTCCCTGAGGTGCCTCGCTCGAGGCAATTAAATAAACACCAATACTTGCAGTTGGTAAGAGAAAATAGTTGGCTGTGCAATGCTTCCCTTTTCGATGAAGAAAAATGGAGTAGGTAAACAAGCCTATCATGAGTGCATAAACCCAGTAGGTAGAATAAACCGACTCCGCTAAATCTATAGTTAAATATAAAAAAGAGAGTAAGATGCCAATTAGCCCAAATTGACCTGAAAGCATCACATGCTTATACTCACTGTATGATTCAATCCGCTTATTTTTTCCGATAATCAGGTTGCGGACTCTTTTTTTCAACCTCATAAAATGCCAACTAAAATTAACCCACAAAAGTAAGTGGGTTGTCGATGTGGCATTTTTCATTCTCTGCTATTACTCTATTCATGCAAGATTTCTTCGTTTTTTGTCAACATGACAAAAAACGAAATGGTTTAAATGGAATAATTGATATTTTTAACCTTTAGGGCATATCTAAAAACTACTTCGTCATTGAGAGTTGTGCGAAGCTATCTCTTTTAGAATGCTTAAAAAGAGGATTGCCGAAGACTTTCATCTTCGAAATGACGTAACTATTTTGGTTTTTAGAGATGACCTTTATGTTTAAACGTATAGCCCTTGCTTTTGCCTTTTCACCGCGCATGGAAGCGCTGTTGGCAGAGGCTGTTCGCTTACAAAAACTTTGGAATGCAGAACTTCTCCTTATACACGTTGGCATTTATGGTGAAGAGCAAATGAAAAGTTTGCAAAGAGCGCTTAACCAGGCAGGTTCTGATCTTTCGAATGTTACCCTCATCAATGAAGAAGGAAAACCCAGCGAACGGATTTTACATGTATGTAAAACCCAGAATGTTGACCTATTGATTGCCGGGGCGCTAAAAAAAGAAAACCTTGTTAAATATTATTTAGGTACGGTTGCCCTTAAAATTCTGCGTAAGGCCAATTGTTCAGTACTCATGTTGGTGAAGCCTTCCGAGCAACCGGCTCCGTATCAGCACATTGTCATCAATGCCGAAGACAGTCCCTATGTAGAGGACGCACTCCGCGTTGCCTGTTATATCGGTATACAAGATCAATCAAGCTGGCTACACGTAATTCGTGAAATCAAAATGTATGGATTCACCATGTCGGCTACACAACAAGGCACTGAAAAAGAATATGATCAATTGCGGCATGACCTGGTGCGGCAGGAGGTTGAAATGGTCGAAAAGATGCTAGCGAAAATTCAGCATGATAAATTGAAAGTGAACATAAAAATGCTCTCTGGTAAATCGGGTTTTGAGCTTGCCAAATTCGCTGAACGCAAACATGCCGACCTCTTAGTGGTTGGCGCACCACCCCGCAGATTTTCACTTTTCGATCGGGTATTCCCTCATGACCTTGAATACATTTTTGCTGATATGCCATGCAATCTGCTGGTTGTTCACCCGGCAGGAAAGGAGCAAGGTCATGCTTAAGCTTGGGCAACATGAGGTAATGAATCTCATGATTCAACTCGGCATCATGCTGGTGGCCGGTAGATTGTTTGCGGAGCTGGCAAGAAAGTTTAAGCAGCCGGCCGTGATTGGAGAAATTCTGGCGGGTATTTTATTAGGCCCTACCGTTTTTGGAATGATTTCCCCGGAAACATTTCACTCCTTGTTTCCACCTGGCTCATCCTCACTCGTGTTGGATGGTTTTGTTCAGGTAGCGGTGGTGATGCTCTTATTTATTGCCGGACTTGAAGTCGATCTACACATCGTATTGCAGCAAGGAAGACAAGCTGTATTCACCAGTGTTTTTGGCTTGGTTATTCCCTTTTTATTTGGGTTCTTTTTTCCCTACCTGTTTCCTGATTTTTTTGGTTATGCGGATGAAGGCAAGCGCTTAGCCTTCGCGCTCTTTATGGGCACATCGATGGCGATAACAGCCTTACCCGTTATTGCCCGCATTCTCATGGATCTTGGGATTTTCAAAACCCGTATGGGCATGCTGGTAATTTCTTCCGCCATGATCAACGACTTAATCGGCTGGCTGATTTTCTCTGTTGTGCTTGGCATGATCGGCAAAGGCAGCAACATGCCTTTATCACAGACTATTTTATTAACCGTTGGATTTACTGCCGGTATGCTAACTGTTGGGCGAGGTGTTATTAACCGTGTTTTACCGTGGATTAATAAAAAACTTGCCTGGCCGGGTGGTCTCCTATCACTCTCGTTAGCATTTTGTTTTTTAAGTGCCGCGTTTACTGAATACATAGGTATCCACGCCATTTTCGGAGCCTTTATTCTGGGTGTTGCGTTGGGAGATTCAGAACATTTGTCCGAGCGTGCCAAAGAAATTATCCATCAGTTCATTAATAACATTTTCGCTCCGCTCTTTTTTGTTGCCATTGGCTTGCGGGTGAACTTCGTAGAAAACTTTGACTTGTGGCTAACCCTTGCCATCATCTTCATCGCATTCGCAGGAAAAATTGTTGGCAGCGGCCTTGGCACAAGATTAGGCGGATTTAGTTGGAAAGAATCATTAGCGGCAAGCTTTGGCATGAATGCACGGGGTGCTATGGAAATTATTCTTGGTTTGATTGCCCTGGAAAATGGTTTGATCAATGAAAAAGTTTTTGTTTCACTTGTGATCATGGCTTTAGTAACGAGCATGACCAGCGGGCCTTTGATGAAGTGGAGTCTGAGCAGGAAGTGGGGAAATTGATTCGTTGATTCGTTGATTCGTTGATTCGTTGATTCGTTGATTTCGCTAATTAAAAATTCTTTTCCATCGGTTGTCCACTAAATCTGAATATTTCTTTTTCATTTCTTCGGAAAGAAAACTGATGGAGATCACTTCCCTCCACAATGGCAGTATCGATTCAAATCTTTTGAAAATATTTTCGCGTGATCTTGGCGAGAGCTCAAATCTGCTGAGGGCTTCTTCGAAATCGATGCGTTTTATCTTTTTCTTTTTGCCATTGAGTGTTAAGGCCAGGTCTTCATCGTCTGTTGGCATAACTAGGGCCGTGGCTACGTGATCGTATGCGGGAGAAAGCGAATAACCAATTCCTGGCTGATCGATCAATGAAAAATTTTTCAAATGCATATCAGCGTTTCCGGTTAAGAAAACAAAGAGCAATTGTTCAAAAAAATTCACAAGGTCAAGGCCTGGATTTTGTGAGTACCGTAAAATCGTTTTACCAATTTGCTCGTAAGAACCATGGTATTTATGTTCCGTTAGCCTTTCCGTTAACTGACACATATCTTCCATGTGAAGTTTGTTTTTCTTTATCCTATCAACCCTTCGCGTAATATATGCCAGGCTTCCAGAATGGAGCCTGACAAGAGAATGTGGCACTACGTGGATAGAGCTTATTTCAGCAAGGTGCATAGTCAAATCCTCTATTTCAGGTAAGAATTCAAATCTGGCTGTGGGTGGTTTGAGTATAAAATTTCCCCATAAGCCTACAATCGTAAATCGAGGCGGTTCTGTATTTGATTTTTTTTCTATCCCAAGTGAAAGTTTGGGTTGGGCACCTGTAACAGCAAACTGACTCCGGATAATTTTTTCAGCCAATGGTACCATTTGATCCTCGCTAAAATTAAGTTGTGGGGGGATTGGAGTGCCAAATATTTTTCTTGAACAGGTAGCATGGAAATCCTTCTCTGAAGCAGCGAGTGGTTGGTAACAGAATAAGCAACGTGTTTTCATTTCTCCTCAATTACACTCACAGCACCAATACAATCCCGGCAACAAACTAACAGTAGTCCCATTCGATCACGCTCATTTATCTTCCAGTTTTTCTCGGCAATTTCGAGCAACCACCCTTCCGGAATGAGTCCGTCAAAAAAAGGAAAAAGAGTTTTACTTTGGTAGGGCTTGTCATTTAATGGCATTGTCAGGCTAATTGCTTTTGATTCTATATTATTCAGATAAGCAGCATCATAATGAAATGAATATCCCTCTTCACCTTCGATTAAGATACCAGCCAATTGATCGTGTACAAAGATTTTAGCTTTTCGCATAGGCGTTACTTTTCAGATCTGTCCAGTGGAAGGGGACCTAATTCATGCCCAAATAATTTTAATACTTCATTTACTTTGTCCATTCGCAAAGAAGCTTTTCCCTGTTCGAGTTCCCGAATAAATCGAAGGCCGACTCCAGCCTTTAAAGCAAGTTCTGGCTGAGTTAAGTTGAGTTGCTTCCGTTTTGCTTTAATGAAGTTTGGAAGACTTAGTTTTGGCATATTTACACCTTATAGGGTATAAATATACGAATACAAGCTTAATTAACCCCTAAAGGGTATAAAAAAATGCTAAAATTAAATATTATACCCTAAAGGGTGTAAACATTTAAATATTCTTAGCTCTTTCCCAATACTCATCCATTTCAGCCAAGCTCATTTCTCCCATCTTCTTTCCGTCTTTAGCCGATTCTGTTTCCAGGTATTGAAAGCGCTTGATGAATTTTTTGTTGGTGCGCTCCAAAGCTTCTTCGGGGTCGATATCGATAAACCGTGCATAGTTGACCAATGAAAACAGAAGGTCGCCAAATTCAGCCAAAGCCTTTTCGTTATCAATCGCTTTATTTGATCCAGCATAACCTGACTGCCGGTCCGGCAGGAATTCCTTTTTGAATTCATTCATCTCTTCTTCCACCTTTTGCCATACCTGTTCTTTCTTTTCCCAGTCAAATCCGACACCTCGAGCCTTATCCTGAATGCGGATAGCTTTGACCAGTGCGGGCAACGATTTAGGCACACCTTCCAGAACAGATTTATTTCCGGTTTTCAATTTTATTTTTTCCCAATTCGCCTTTACTGTTTCTTCATCATTGGCGACCACATCCCCATACACATGAGGATGACGTTCAATCAGTTTATCGCATATGGAATTCAGTACGTCTGCCATGCTGAAAATATTTTTTTCTTCGGCAATTCGCGCGTAAAAAACATTGTGTAGCATCAGATCACCCAATTCTTTTTTTACTTCGGTAAGGTTGCCTTCCAAAATTGAGTCAGAAAGCTCATAGGTTTCTTCAATCGTTAAATGGCGAAGGGTCTCCATCGTTTGTTTTTTGTCCCACGGACAATTTTCGCGCAGCTCATTCATGACCGTAAGCAAACGATCAAATGCTTTTAATTTCTCGTCTCTCTTCAAATCGGGTGTTGAAAGTGTCTTCTTCATAATCGATAAACTTAATAAATAAATAAGGTGTTCTAAGGGCAGATCATTAATTTTGTAACATGCTCACGTTTCTTTTTGCTGTAGGGGTGATGGCGCTTTTTTTTGTGCTCATGTCGGTTCGGCTTCTCTTCATTAAGGGTGGAGAATTTCGGGGCACCTGTGCATCTCAAAGTCCCTGGTTAAGTAAAGAAGGGATTACCTGTAATTATTGCGGCAAAACATTGAAAGAGGGCGAACTCTGCGCAAATCCTGATGGTCCTCCTGTAGAATTACCCAAAATCAAAGGAATAAAATAATTCAGATACTGATTTTCTGGTCACCCCGAATTAGTGAATTGTTATCTTTGTATCCCCTAACCCAATTTTTTATCTGTGGCTTTAATAAAATCTATATCCGGTATCCGTGGAACGATCGGAGGCAAAACCGGAGACAACCTTACCCCTGTTGACATTGTAAAGTTTGCTGCTGCTTTTGGTACGTGGCTCAAAAAAAAGAAAGGCACCACTAAACTTGTTATCGGTCGTGATGCCCGGCCATCGGGTGAAATGTTAAGCGCGTTGGTCACCTCAACGCTGCAAGGTTTAGAAATTGACGTTGTTGATTTGGGCCTGTCTACTACGCCCACGGTTGAGATGGCTGTGCCCGAAGAAAAAGCAGCGGGTGGAATTATCCTTACTGCGAGTCACAATCCGGTACAATGGAATGCCCTAAAACTTCTGAATGAAAAAGGGGAGTTCATTTCCAGCAAGGATGGCGAAGATGTCCTCAAAATCGCAGACAAAGAAGAATTTGATTTTGCGCCTGTAACCAAACTCGGTTCGTACATAAGGAAAGACGAATACATCAAAAAACACATAGATGCTATTCTGAAACTTTCATTGGTTGATGTTGATCTTGTTAAGAGCAAAAGCTTTAAAGTAATTGTCGATGCAGTTAATTCCACGGGCGGGATTGCGGTACCTATGCTTCTAAAAGTATTAGGTGTTTCTGTAAAAGAAATGTACTGCGAACCTACAGGGCATTTTCCTCATAACCCCGAGCCCCTGCCGGAGCATCTCACTGATATTTCAAGAGAAATTAAGAAAGGAAAATACGATTTAGGGATTGTAGTTGATCCGGATGTTGACCGGCTCGCATTAATTTGTGAAGATGGTTCTCCGTTTGGAGAAGAATATACCCTGGTTGCGGTTGCCGATTATATTCTCACACACGGCAAAGCAGGAAAGAAAAAACAAACTACTGTTTCGAACCTCTCCTCCACACGTGCCCTCCGCGATGTCACCGAAAAAGCCGGGGGACAATATTTCTCCTCAGCCGTTGGCGAAGTAAATGTGGTGAATGTGATGAAAGAAAATGCTGCTATTATAGGAGGTGAAGGTAATGG
>JAKEEN010000127.1 GCA_022616575.1 Flammeovirgaceae bacterium | reverse complement strand
CTATGACTCACTTTATTTACAGAACCATTCTCTTCCTGATTATTTTTTCTGTAACCTGACTTACTTCCGGTTATCCTCGTTAGCCATCATGCTCAAATAACTCTCAAAGCGGCTCAAAGCAATCGTTCCGCTTTTAACAGCTTCCTGAACGGCACATTTTGGTTCGTTAATGTGTAAACACTTCGAACCAAATTTGCAATCCAAACGTACCTCTCTCATCTCAGGAAAATAATCAGAAAGTTCCTGTTCATTCATTTCTACCAATCCCCATTCCTTTACACCGGGCGTATCGATAATGAATGTTTGTTCATCGAGCTGAAACATTTCACCAAACGTAGTGGTGTGTGTGCCTTTTTCGGAGTAGTCTGAGATTTCGCTTGTCTTTTGATTAATGGTGGGAGAGAGTTTATTAATCCAGGTCGATTTACCAACCCCTGAATGACCGGCCACCAACGTAATTTTATTTTCCAGGAGATGAAGGGAGGTATCTTGCGCATCGTTCAACGCACTCGTGGCAATACAGGTAACTCCAATGGATGAGTATAACTCAATTAAGGATTGTTGGGTCTTGAGTCCTTCGCTGTCCAACAGGTCTGATTTATTGAAAACTAAAAGCTGGGGTATTCTAAACGCTTCGGCACTTACTAAAAACCGATCAATAAACCCTAAAGATGTTCGAGGCATCGAAAGCGTTACTACCAACAAGGCCTGGTCGATATTAGCAGCCAGCACATGCGAGTGGCCTGTTTTTTTCACGGATTGACGTAGCATGTGATTGGTTCTCGGCAAAATATCGGTGATGATCCCTTCACCGTTTTGAATCTCTATCGATACATGATCACCAACAGCAACAGGATTTGTTTCTTTAATGCCCTCCAGCCTGATCTTACCGCGTACACGGCTGGCATAATGATGGGTATCTTCGCCTAGTACATCGTACCAACTGCCCGTGGACTTCAGGACCAAGCCTTTCATATTTTCTTTTGTGAAATGAGTTCGCGACAGTAGCTCATGATTTTTTCAGTAGCGCCTAAATTTTCTTCCACGTATGATCGTGTTACTTCGCATGCCAGCATGAAATTTTCAGGTATGTTGATCATTTCATACTTCGCAATAAAGTCACGGTAGTCGCTTACATCAAACGCCCCCCCGCGATTAATGAGGTCTGTAGCCTCTTTGAACTTTTCGTAGTTTGTGTTGCCAAAGAAAATAGGAATGCCGTAACAGGCGGCTTCTAAAATATTGTGAAGTCCCTTGCCAAAGGCCCCGCCTACAAACGCAAACTCACCATAGCGATAGAGTTTTGATAACATCCCGATATTGTCAATAATCAGAACCGTATAGTCTTCCAAATCCGCAAACGAGTCGGCTCTTGAGAAGCGAATATGTTTTACCATGAGTGATTTTTCGATAGAACTTAAGGAAGACTCAGTTACCTCATGAGGCGCAAGAATAAATTTTATTCCCTGGCGCTGTTCATTGATAAAGGGAGTGAGTACCTCCAGATCTTCCGGCCAACAACTTCCAACCACAAATGTTTTTTGTTCGGCTTTAAACTTTCTGGCCAAGGGTATTTCCTCCGCTCTATCAACCACCTGCATCACACGGTCAAACCGTGTATCCCCGGCAACTGTAACCACGTCAATGCCTATCGACTTTAAGAGTTTTTTTGATTCATGATTCTGTACGAAAAAGTGCTGGAAATTTTTCAAAATGTGGCGATAGAAATTCCCATACCATTGAAAGTAGAGCTGATCATTTCTGAAAATAGCCGAAACGGAAATCAAAGGAATGTTATTCTTCCTGATAGCACAGGCAAAGTGATGCCAGAATTCATACTTTACAAAAATAGCGATGGCGGGGTTAGTAATATCAACAAAGCGTTTTGCGTTTTTGGCAGTGTCCCAGGGCAGGTAATACACAAAATCAGCGTGGGCATAATTCTTTCTTACCTCATATCCGGAAGGCGAGAAAAAAGTAAGCAGTATTTTATAATGAGGTGACTCTTTTTTAATGGATTCGATAATCGGGCGACCCTGCTCGAATTCACCTAACGAAGCGCAATGTATCCAGATGACAGGTGCCTGAACGTTGACAAAGTCTTTTCGAAGGTGTTTAAAAATGCCTCTTCTGCCTTTTACAAATTGTGAAGCTTTGGTATTTAAAAGAGCCCCCAAATTGGCACCCCAGCGCAACGCCCAAAGAACCAGGTTATAGAAAAAGATCATCATGAGCGGTAAAAATAGGAAAACCTGCAGCCATGCGCTTTATTTTGTTTATTTTGTATGGGTTTTAGTTTACCAAAATCAATATTTTAGAATCTACGAACGTATATCCTTAACCATATGAAAAATAATTACAAGATTTATGTACTAACCTTCTTGGTCATGGCTTTGTGCTCTTTGAAAGTTATGGCTCAGAATGAATCAGATTTTGCCAATTTTTTGCAAGCTAGTGGTCAAGATGCTTCAAAGCTTGTGCAGGCATATGTTGAGCCTGTCATCAAAGGCGTCTCCTACGGTATGACTGGGGGATGGTATCATACTGCAAAACCGCATAAGCCCTTTGGAGTTGATATTGGCGTCTCAATGAACCTTGCGTTTATTCCTACTTCTGAGAATTATTTTAACCCGAATGGCTTAGGTCTAACTACTGTCACAAACTTTCAAAATACAACCAATCCCAGTCAGGGAGCTCCAACAATCTTAGGCCCAAAAGATGCAACCACCTACACTGCAACTTATGATCCTGGAAATGGGAATGGTACCCAGTCATTTACATTTGATGGCCCGGAAGGCCTTGATATGAAAGATGCTGTTGGATTTGCTGCGGTTCCAGTACCTATGGCGCAAATAGGTATAGGATTGGTGAAGAATACAGATTTAAAAATCCGGTTAGTTCCGAAAAGAGAGTTTGGTGAAAGTGATATTCAGATGTTTGGTCTTGGCGTTATGCATGACATAAAGCAGCACATTCCAGGAATTAAATTATTGCCTTTTGATTTATCAGCTTTGGTGGCTTTCAACAGTGTTAAGGGTAGTACAAGTCTGATTAATACAAATACTGGTGACTCTCGTCCTGACAGTGATGATGGAAAAGCTTCTTACAAGTTTAACTCTTGGGTCATTCAGGCACTGATCTCCAAAAAAGTTTCAGTTCTTACTGGATATGCCGGTGTTGGGTATAACATTGTAAAGACCAATGTGGATGTAACAGGAACTTATGAAATTTACTCGCAAGAATTTCCTGCAACACCCATTGAAATACCAAATCCGATTGCAATTGATTTTAAGAATAACAGCTTCCGATTCACAGCGGGCATGCGTATTAAATTCGGCCCTCTATATTTGAATACAGATTATACGTTGCAGAAATACAAAGTATGGTCAGTAGGCATGGGCTTTGCCTTTAGGTTGGATTTTTTAGTCGCCTGACCACTTAAAGTGTTCAGGCGACT
>JAKEEN010000126.1 GCA_022616575.1 Flammeovirgaceae bacterium | reverse complement strand
AGATGGTCGGAAGGTATTCTTATACTTATTGGAAAACCTGTTTGTGGAAGTACTTTATCAGGATGATAACGAGAGCAATCCTGCAGAACGTTTCTCAACCTTCACCAACGTGCAGGAACTAAATTTCTATTTGGAAAAGGAATTTAAGACGAGTTTCTAGTCTATTTCTTCAATACTTTCAGCATGGTCTCCCCGATTTCAGCGGGAGACTCTACAACGTGAATCCCGCATTCACGCATAATCTTCATCTTAGCAGCTGCGGTATCTTCAGCACCACCAATAATAGCTCCGGCATGGCCCATTCTTCTGCCCGGAGGCGCAGTTTGACCGGCAATAAACCCCACTACGGGTTTCTTATTACCATTTTCTTTAATCCAGCGAGCTGCAACAGGCTCATAATTTCCGCCAATTTCTCCAATCATCACGATGGCTTCTGTCTCAGGATCGTTCATTAGCAACTCAACCGCTTCTTTCGTGGGCGTTCCTATAATCGGATCACCACCAATACCGATAGCTGTCGTTATACCCAGACCTGCTTTTACAATTTGATCTGCAGCTTCGTAAGTAAGTGTACCTGACTTTGATACAATACCTACTGAACCTTTCTTAAATACAAATCCAGGCATGATGCCCACCTTTGCCTCTCCGGGTGTAATTACACCCGGGCAATTCGGGCCTACTAAAGCTATATTCTTCTTCTTGATATAATTCTTTGCTACCATCATATCTTTCACAGGAATACCTTCCGTGATGGCGATGATAACTTTTATGCCGGCATCAGCCGCCTCCATGATGGCATCGGCTGCAAATGCGGGAGGTACAAAAATGATAGAAACATCAGCCCCTGTTTTATCAACGGCTTCTTTTACTGTATTAAAAACCGGACGGCCTAAATGCTCTGTACCTCCTTTGGCTGGCGTTACACCACCGACTACATTGGTTCCGTACTCGATCATTTGCCCAGCATGAAATGATCCTTCTGATCCGGTGAAACCCTGGACTATTACGCGGGAGTTTTTATTAACGAGTACGCTCATAGGGGATGGTTTTAAGTGCTTACAAAAATAGGATAATATCACGTCTGACCAAACCTGCCGAAAAAGAGAAACCCTGACGATATCGCCAGGGGTTTTCTGTTTAATTTATTATCTACCTGTTTTTACTTTTTTTCTTTGAACTCTTTAAGTCCGTTGCGATAAAGAAAATTCAGGTAAGCTTCCTGATAAGCCGTTACACCTGGAGCAAGTTTAACGGCCTCCTGATGTGCGGTAGCAGCATCTACCAGTAATCCATTCTGCTCAAAAAATGATGCTTTGATAAGGTAATTAATAGCGGTGGCTTCATTTACCTGGTCTTTGATTTGATTGTACGTTTCCGTGTGTTTTACTTTTTCATTGCCAGTCAATTTGCTCACAGCGTAGTCCTTAGAAGTCTTACTTGCCGATTTTGAACTAACACGCACCAGCAGGTTCTTCTCATAAGCAAAATCATTCAGGTTTAACTGAATTGATTTTTCTGTTGTTTCCATTCGCTTCAACTCATCACCAAATAAATTCACAATAAAAACTGTATACGGGCCTGTAATTTTTTCACTATCCCATGAAACATTAATCACATCATTAAACACCTGCGATTTTTCTGGCATGAAAACAATTATATCATCCGGACTACCGCGGTGTACCGCTCCGGTTGCACTCAACTTGTTTGTCTTCTCTGTTTGTTTGCTGAGCACAAAATCTGTGTATTTATTCATAATACCCTTATCGGCAGTGTTAGTCACTTTTGCCGACAAATCGGCCACTTTATACTGACCCGCCTGCTTCACCTCCAATACTTTACCGGAATAATGGTTGAGAGCGAGGTATCCATTTGCCGGTACTTTCAATTCATCATCAGAGAGCAATGAGCCTCCAACCCTTACGGTTTGCCACATGCCCCCGGTTTTAACTTCCGTTTTTCCTTCATTTATCATCACCTTAAAGGCATAATTCTGAGCGAGGACAGGACTGGCTAAGATTAATCCAACAATTACAAAAACGAGGAATCTTTTCATTTTTATTTCATTTTTAGAGTCAACAAAAATAGGCTTTAAAAGCAAAAGCCCCGACATACGGGGCTAAAACTATGCCAAACCGATTGATTATTTCTTCAAATTGTGACGAAGTAAGAATTCATCATAGGCTTCTCTGAATGTAGGCACATCGGGAGCTAATTTAACGGCCTCTTCATAAGCACCAATGGCATCAATGATGAGATTGTTCTCTTCATAAAAACCAGCCAAAATAAACTTGTTAAGTGCGGTTTCTTCAACTACTTCAGTACCCATTGGCTCCATTAATTTTTTAATTTTTTCCTTCTCTTCCGGTTTCACTCTCTTCACAACATAATTTTTTGAAGTCTGATTAGGATCAGCTTTAGACTTAACAACCACCAACAGGGCCGGTACATTCGCTAATTTTGCATCAGCTAGCTCTATTGTGTAGGTAGTCTCAGGGGTTTCATTTTTTATTAGTTCTTCTTCTGACAAATCCATCACAATAACTATATAAGGTCCTGCCACTTTGCTGCCGTCCCACGTTACAGTTGCCTTATTATTGTAAATGCTTGCATGCTGGCTTTCAGGAAGCATAACGCTGATGGCATACTTATCCGTAGCACGGTGAACTGCTCCAGTTGCACTGAGTCGGTTTTTCTTGGCCTCGGCTGAATTACTGCTGAGAATAAAGTCTGTGTATTTATTCAGCACACTTGAGCCGCCACTTACCTTGGAAGCCAAATCTGCTACTTTATAGTTTCCTGCTTCGCGTAATTCTACGGGCTTTCCTGTGGCATGGATCAGACCGATATAAGCATTGTCGGCTAATTTCACTTCATCGGTGGATTTCAGGCTGGTACCGGTTCTGAGCGGTTGCCAGGCATCCCCCGATTTTACTTCATTTGTCCCTTTACTGGCCATTACCTTAAAGGCATAATCCTGACCAAAAAGGGCAACTGATACTGCAAAAAGGACGATTGTTAAAGTCAACTTGTACGTTTTCATGGTGTTTTGTGTCTACAGAGTTTAAAAATACCAAAAATTAATGGTTTAATTCCTCAGGCACCCTTCTGGTAAACCCTAATCGGCTCAATAATCTGAGAGGGGCGTCCTTGAATGTGTCGTAGAATTCAAACCCTGTGCCAACCAGGGCTACTACGGCCAGCGATATGGTTAAATTTAGCTTATAGTTTGCCCAATTAAAAGCGAAAATCATAACTATTGAAAGCAGCACGATTTGAAGCAATTGGAAGACAAATGAGGCCACATCAAACAAGCCTGAGAAATTCTGGCTCCGTTTTATTACCATAAACAAGGCCACATTACCCATACAAAGAATCACAGCCAGAACGTATTGCAGCCAAAGCGGTATTTCATTTACATAATCTTCATTTAAGATCATTGATACGGCATTAGCATGAACCACAACTCCATACATATCCGGCCTGGCCTTACCGGCATATTTTGTGTTAAGCGGGGTAAAGAACTTATCATCCCACGATGTATCCCTTAAATCAGCACCTAAAAAACCTAGCATCACAATCTTTCCTTTTATCATGCTGGGCACAAATTGATTCGTATCCAATGCCTGATCTGCGTCCAATACCATGTAACGGCCGGGATAGTTTGAGGCACCATGCCAGTCGACAATATTGCCTCGATAGTTGATGATCTCCTCTTTCTTGTCTCGATCTATAAATTTTTTCGCTTT
>JAKEEN010000125.1 GCA_022616575.1 Flammeovirgaceae bacterium | reverse complement strand
AGAGGTGTCGAGCGCTAACAGCTTCATGGGCCGGGATTTACTGTGCTCGCTTTGGGCCATTGGGTGCATTAGCCGTTTGCGTGTGCCATTGCCACCTTCATTAACCCTGCACCATCATGAGGTGGAAGTTTATTTTAAGGATAGCTGGTGCCCATCATAATATCACCAACACCAATGATGGTAACGGTATCTTTTGTCTGAGAAAATGAAAGGTGTGAGCAGAGTATGAAAATTAAGAACAGGGATTTCATGGATACTAATTAGGCCTGCAAAAATAAAGGAGATTTGATGCCGGTCAATTGCGGCTGATCAATTTATCGTATTCCTCGAGACTTAAACTTCTATCGAAGAAATTAATTGGATTCACCTGGCTTCCTTTGTAAAGCACTTCGTAGTGTAGATGCGAAGATTTTGAATGCCCTGTGCTTCCCACGTATCCAATAATCTCTCCCCGCTTTACATGTTGCCCAATCGATACTGAGTAGCTGGTTAAATGGGCATATCGTGTTTCGTAATCAAAGCCATGATCTACATACACTACGTTACCGTATGATGAGGAGAAATATGCGTTCTGTATTTTTCCATCGCCTGTTGCATACACAGGCGTGCCTCGGGCTGCACTGAAGTCCAATCCCTTATGATCGCGCCAAATAAAAAACAAGGGGTGAAGGCGCTCACCATAAGTAAGGTGCAATCGTTCAAGTTGCTTGTTGTGAACGGGCTGAATAGCCGGGACGGAAGCAAGCATTTCTTTTTTGGCCCTTGCTGCTTCTTCCAATTCCTTCATGGATTCCATTTGCACCTGGATTCGCTGTTGTAAGATGAGAAGCCTGGCGTAATGCTCATTGACAAACTGAAGTTTAGGCATGGTCTCTCCAAGTGTTAATGAATGACCACCGGCACCAGCCTGGCGTTGGGTGCCCGATAATGGGTTAAGACTTAAAAGGCTTCTGTAATACGTGTCGTCATTCTGCGCGAGTATTTTTATCCGCTGATCTACTGTCTTAATATCAAGGTCTATTTTTTTCCAGTCTTTTTGAAGCTGATGGTTTTTTACCTGAAGAATGATTTCATCGAACGAATCAAAATTCAGTATGTACAAATTGAATGAAGTAACACTGATAAAGAATACGCCTAACCAAAACAATATTGCCTTTCTTCTTCGGTAAGAAGGCTTGAACGAGATCGGTTCGTATTGGCAGGTACTTTTATTGTATTGGTAGAGTACTTTCATCAATCCATCGAGGTTTGTTGTGATTCGACTTGTTTCAATAAAAGACTATACTCATCACTATTCAACCCCTGCATTAAATAATACACCGGATTAACCGGGTGCCCATCCTTCAAAACTTCAAAGTGGAGATGAGGCATTGAACTAGCTCCCGTATTTCCGGAAATGGCAATGTTCTTACCCTTTTTTACCTGCTGCCCCTGCCGAACAAGAATGTCTCCAAGATGAGCGTACCTTGTTTGATAACCATTACCATGATCAATAATAACGATGTTTCCTTCACCCGCTTGCAGTTCACTTTTTTTAACAGATTCAATTATTCCATCAGCAGCAGCAAGAACGATGGTACCTTCTGCACACGCAAAATCAATTCCTTGGTGTTGATAATTTGCCTGATGGTATGGATGTTTTTTGGTTCCGAATCCGGCCGTTGAAAGGATGGAGGTAAATGATACAGGCAGGTGCGTAGGCATTTCATGAAAGGTGCGCGTGAATAAGTTCAGGCTTCCAAAATTAGCCTCATCATTATTTGCATGAATAAGCAGTTGGTTGGTACTTTCCAGTACGCCTTTAAATTTGTCTTGGAGATTGGGGGATGCTTTTTGCAAGTTCGCTGATGGTTTGCTTCCCGATGAAGGTCCGAATAACAGCGCTTGTCTTAAATCAGCTTCACGTTGTTCTAATTTTCCAAGTTCACTTTGTGTGTAGTTGAGTTGGGCAGAGATGATGGATTTATACTTTTCCAGTTTTTGATTTTCGATCAGCAAGGCCACTTCTTTATCAGAAGTGAAATTCTCATTATGTACAAAAGCAAGCGATGTAAAAATGATTGCTGACGCAAAAAGGATTGAAAACGTTTTCTTGAATATGCTACCGGCTGCAGGCCTTGCAGGCTCATAACGACAGGTCTTGGTGTTATAGGTAAAGGTAGGTTCTCTCATTATTAATCTGCGTTTTTCGCGCAATTTTATGACTGCGCACTGCGCAATCTGTTAAAGTGTGTTTAATTTTGAGCCTTGCCGCTACTACAAACGGCCCAATATAGTAAAAATCAGATAGTTAAGAAGAAACCGGGATGGATTCGAGTACGATACGAAAGACATTTTTAGACTTTTTTGCCAAAAAAGGGCACCAAATTGTGCCTTCAGCACCCCTGGTGCTCAAAAATGACCCCACACTATTATTTACAAACTCAGGGATGGTTCAGTTTAAGGACTATTTTCTTGGCAATGCCACTCCCAGGAGTAATCGGGTGGCCGATACCCAGAAATGCCTTCGTGTAAGCGGCAAGCATAACGACCTGGAGGAAGTAGGTATTGATACGTATCACCACACCATGTTCGAGATGCTCGGCAACTGGTCGTTTGGTGATTATTTTAAGAAGGATGCGATTGCCTGGGCGTGGGAACTACTCACGGTTGAATATAAACTTCCGAAAGACAGATTATATGTAACCGTTTTTGGTGGCGACAAAGAAGATAAACTTCCCGTTGATACAGATGCGTACAACTTATGGAAGCAGCACATCGCGGAAGACAGAATTATTTACGGTGTGAAGAAAGATAATTTCTGGGAGATGGGGGAGACAGGACCCTGTGGACCGTGCTCTGAAATTCATATTGATCTGCGTACGGAAGATGAAGTAAAAAAAATTCCTGGAAAAGAGGTAGTCAACACAAGTCATCCGCAAGTGATTGAAATCTGGAACCTCGTGTTCATGGAATTCAATCGGAAAGCTGATGGCTCATTAGAAAAATTACCTGCACAACATGTCGATACGGGGATGGGCTTCGAGCGCCTGTGTATGGCAATACAAAAAAAGACATCCAATTACGATACGGATGTATTTACTCCTCTTCTTGATTTTATTTCTCAGTCTGCGGGAATAAAATACATAGGGCATTCAACGCTCCTCTCCAGCGAGGGAAGTGAGGCCGAAAAGACCGACATCGCCATGCGCGTTATTGCAGACCATGTGCGGGCTGTATCGTTCGCTATAGCGGATGGACAATTGCCTTCCAATACAGGGGCGGGTTATGTGATCAGGCGTATATTAAGGAGAGCCGTTCGCTATGGTTTTACCTTCCTGAATTTTAAAGAACCCTTCATTTATAAATTAGTACCTGTTTTGGCAGAGCAGCTAAAAGATGTATTTCCTGAGCTTGAATCGCAGAGAGATTACGTGAGTAAAGTAATTTTTGAAGAGGAAAGCTCTTTCTTAAAGACGCTTGAGAAGGGGATCAATAGACTTAACCAGTTTTTAACTGAGAGGTATGCTGATTTCTTACCCATTCAAATGCTAAAGGATCCAAAGGTTTTCAAGAACCTGAGTACGAAAGGTCAGGCTAACGTGCAAGCTGTAAAAATTGTTGTGCCCGGTGATATTGCATTTGAGCTTTATGATACGTTTGGCTTTCCTTTGGATTTAACTTCTTTGATGTTGAGAGAGATTGGATTTTCTGTTGATGAAGAGGGATTTAGGCTTGAGATGGAGAAACAGAAGTCACGCTCGAAAGCAGATGCCACTAAAGAAACAGGCGACTGGATTTTAGTGGGCGAAGATGCAAAGACTGAATTCATCGGTTATGAATTTTTAGAAGCTGAAGTGAGCATCATCAAGTACAGAAAGATCGTTCAGAAAAACAAAGAACTCTATCAACTCGTGTTTGATAGAACACCGTTCTATGCTGAAAGCGGTGGGCAAGTTGGTGATACGGGCGT
>JAKEEN010000124.1 GCA_022616575.1 Flammeovirgaceae bacterium | reverse complement strand
GTCATCATACAAAGCCAGAAGGTTTTCAATCTTCTTTTGGTTAAAGGCATCAAACCAGGTATTCGCTATTCCGGTTAATTCTTCATTTCGCATGATTGAAGGTAAATCAAAATAAAGAACTGTCTAAAAAACTGATTAAAAATAGTCCTTTGCGTGATCAAAGTCACAAGATGAATCTAAAGAAGAAGGTAAGTTTGATTTAAAATCAAAATCCTATGAAAACAGCAGACCGCGCTATCAGGTCGATAATCGCAATTGCATTTATTGGACTATACTATTCTGGAACAGTAACCGGGTGGTTGGGGATTACATTGATTGCTTTTTCAGTGATCTTTCTACTCACAAGTTTCATCGGCTTCTGCCCGCTGTATTTACCTTTACTGCCTTTAAAAAGAGATTTGGGATTAGTCCATCACAACTTCGGTAACTATCAGGCTTTTTTTCAAAAACTCGGTGCGGAGCACAATACTTGATCCGCCAATCCGGCAATCAACCTCATCTTCGTTATTAGTAAGCCTGATCTTTTTTACAACGGTGCCACGTTTGAAGGCCTGTGATGAGCCCTTTACTTTTAGATCTTTAATAAGTGTAACGGAATCTCCATCATTGAGAATGTTCCCATTGCTGTCTTTAACTTCTATATAATTTTTTTTGCCAAAGGTAATAAAACTCCTTATGCTGCCTTCAGGATTCTGAAAGGAAATAAAAGAATGGCGCTTATCAATTTGAAAATCATTTCAAGCGTAAACCCAACTATCCGAAATGGAAGCAGAATCAACCACACTAACGGAAAAATAAAAAGAAGTAACAACGCCAATGGCCAGCATAGAACCAGTAAAATGCACCAGAGAACAAGCGATATAAAAAATTTCATTGGAAAACGGTTTCAATCCCTTGTACAAAATGGTTGCCAGCAATTGAAATCGTGAAATCCAATTGATTTCCTCCTTACCTCAGAGAATGAGTTGATCAAATTTGTACAATCTACTGTTCACCATTGCACAATTTATTGAGGATTAAACCCTTCCACCACAATCATTTTTGTGATTGATGCTGCTTGTCGAATAGTTTTTGCTGGGGCATACCCCTCGGAAGACCACCAGGCCTTTGCTTTTTGTACGGATGGGAATTCAAGTATCACAATACGGCCCGGTTGCCAACCGCCTTCCAGTGTTTCGGATTCACCTCCCCGAACAATGAACTTGCCCTCAAAGGGAAGTAATGATGCGGGGGTTAGTTTTTTATAATCATCATATAACGCAGGATTGGTAATGGTGACATCTACAATAATATAAGCTGGCATAATGCTTTGTTTTTGTATTCAAATTTAAGAATTACTAAATACTACTTCGGTGAGAATTACTCGGGCCGTTGTCTCCACTTTTTTCGTTCGCTACGGATTTTCTTCTTCTTTATTCGCTGCTGGATTGATCCTTTAGATGGCTTCGTGGCCTTTCTGACTTTCTTCTTTTCGAATGCTTTGCTCAGGAGTTTTTCTAATTTTTTAACTACAGCTTCTTTATTCTCAAGCTGAGATCTTTTCTCCTGCGCGCTCATCACTAAAACTCCTTCCTTGGTCAGGTGCTTAGATAATTTCTGTGCAAGAAAATATTTTTGTTCATCTGTTAATGTAAGGGAGTTGACCAGATCAAATTTCACCGTAACCTTAGTATTCACTTTGTTTACATTCTGCCCGCCAGGCCCACTGCTTCGTGACGTTGTGAAAACCAATTCATGAAAAATTGTACCAATATGAATTTCCTGAACAGACATCGATCTTACTGATGATTAAAAAAGTAAAGGCAGTCTTACCAGACTGCCTTTAGTAATAAGGAAAGCGCAAAATTATTTTGCGTGCTTGTTTACAACTTTTGCAAGTTCAAACATAGAGATTTGCTTCTTATCAAACAGAGGTAACAATTTAGCATCTGCATTGATCATTCTTCTGTTCTTGCTGTCCTGAAGTTTGTTCTTCTTAATGTATTCCCAGATTTTTTTGATGATCTGTGTTCTTGGTACAGGCTTGTTTCCAATCACTGCAGCGAGTGTTGCACTTGGAGTAAGTGCGGCCATAAAGGCTGCATTAGGTTTGCGGGCAGACTTCTTCTTAGCTGCCTTCTTTGCAGTCTTCTTCGTAGCTTTCTTTGCTACTTTCTTAGTTGCTTTTTTTGCAACCTTCTTTGCTTTCTTTGCCATTGTTCAATTGGTTTGTGTTGGTTTATTTTAAATGTTAAAAAATAAATTCCCGAAAAATACGGTAGTGTATTTAATTATCCTAACAAGACACATGTTTTTCCCTATGAAAACGACCCTGTTCATCCTTATTTCTCTTCTTAGTTTTCGAGTGATTGCACAGTCAGACTCTGCTCAGGTAATGACTGAAATTCTCGCCTGGCAAGAGGAGCTTAACAATGATTATAAGAACCCGGACAAGTCGCCCCTAGAACCAGACGACTTCAAAACCTTCGAAAGTCACCCCTTCTACCCGATCGACTTAAAGTATCGCGTGAAGGCTAAGCTTACGATGATGACAGGTACTCCATTTTTCAAAATGAAAACCACTACCACCCGGCTTCCGGTATATCGCATCTATGGTATAGCAGAGTTTACCCTCGAAGGAAAGGAATTTCAAATACCGGTGTACCAGTCGCAGGAGCTTATGAAGAAGATCGAATATGCCGATTATCTGTTCTTTCCGTTTACTGATTTGACCAATGGAAAAGGGACCTATCAGAATGGACGATACATAAGCTTGCACATACCAAAATCGGGCGAAGACCTGGTCATCGACTTCAACCAGGCATACAATCCGTATTGTGCTTACAACCCTAACTACTCATGCCCCATTGTACCTGAAGAGAATTATATGGATATAGAAATACCCGTTGGCATTAGGTATCAAGAACATCACTAACCGGCTGCTATTTCATATCGCTTTAATTGAGGTTTGTCTGCCGGGGTCACATCATAATTTCTTAATACATATCAAGCTTAAAAATAAAACTGTGGTATCATCAAGGTAATACCGGCAAAATACCTTTGCCTTAAACCCAAACCACTATGTCAACCAAACCCTTCATCCCCATACTGATTTCAGTTGCTATCCTTCTGGTTGCGGTCGGATCGTCCTTCCGGCTTGGAAACAATAAATCTGCAACAACTGAAAAACCTGCTATGGGCAGCAATACCTTTTCATGTATAATTAATAATCAACCGTGGGAAGTAAATACTTTGCAATGCGAACTCTCGCATGATGGAAATATTTTTTATCTCAGCTTGTGGCTTGGTGATTCGTTTCAGGACAGACTATTTTTTGTGATGGAAGCAGAAACCATCAAGGCAGGCACCTACGAATTGAATGAACCCGGTAGGCAATATATTTTTTTAGAGCATCATGAAAAAGAATGCACTTTTCAATCAGATACCTATTATAACGGTACGCTGATGATCACCACCTACGATACTGCTCATCAAATCATCGCAGGTAATTTTGAATTTTTAGCTTACGCTGATGATTGCCAGGAAGTATTACGCGTAAGCAAAGGTGTATTTGATTTGAAGTACACTACCCATTAAAACCAATCAACTTGAGTAAAAATTCTGTTCTCCTTTTTGAAATACAAACGGCAGTTAGCCTGCGTTCTTTTGCAATAGACTCACATTT
>JAKEEN010000123.1 GCA_022616575.1 Flammeovirgaceae bacterium | reverse complement strand
TTGTCAGGTTACAATAAAAAAAGAGCTAGAATTGATCATGTTGCAGGCCTCACCCAACAACGTTCTTCAACTCGCATCACTCGAAGATACCCTCTCCGCGGGAGAGGGCAAGCTGAATTATCAGTTAGCAGAAAAGAGGATGGGTGAGGCTAAACACTTTATCAAAAGTAGCTATTACTGAATAAATCAAAACCTGACATAGAAGTAGGATTAAAACTTAACCTACAATCAGTTTTTTGATGCCTTTTTGAAGCTAATTAGGCAGGAATCACTATCTTTCATTTTACAATAAAAGTTGAAATCCAGCCCATCCTGACCAATCCATAGAGGGGGAGCGGACTGTATTAACTTCAAGTGTTTATAGTTTAAAAATACCGCTTCATGCAGGACATAGACATCGCAGATCTCAAGCGGATTACGGAATTAGTTTACCAGAAGTATAATTATGACTTCCGGAATTATGCCATGTCATCTTTCAAGCGAAGGATGCTGCGCATTATGGAGCTTAAGAAGCTCACCGTAGATACGCTCCTGAAAAAACTAACAGACACGCCCAATTTCATCTATGAATTTCTGGATGAGTTGACCGTAAACGTAACCGAGATGTTCCGCGATCCGAGCTTCTGGCGCGTGATGCGGGAAGAGATCATCCCCAGCATTTTGCTGAACCATAAGAATTTTAAGATTTGGCATGCCGGCTGTTCATCAGGCGAAGAGGTATTGTCGATGGCCATCATGCTCAAAGAAATGGGTATCCATCAGGATGTAACCCTGTTTGCCACCGACCTGGACATTAACATCCTTGAGCGTGCCCGTGCAGCTACCTATCACGTCAAAAACATGGAACTGAACGAGAAGAACTACATCCGCTTCCAGGGTAATGCCACGCTCAAAGATTATTACAAAGAAGAAAACGGCTACGCAGTCTTTAACAAGGATTTGCTAATGAACGTCACCTTCCGGAAACACGACCTGGTATTGGGTGAAGTCTTCAACAAATTTGACCTCGTGTTGTGCCGTAATGTGATGATCTATTTTAACCAGAGCCTTCAAAATGAAGTACTTAAGAAATTCCATGAAAGCTTATTTAAATATGGCTACCTCTGCATCGGCTCTAAAGAGTCATTGATTTGGTGCGACTATGCCAGCCGCTTTATTGTGGTCAATAACGAAGAGAAGATATATAAGAAAATAAAAGATTAAGAAGTTGCCCGTAACTGATGAGCGCAATCAAACTAAATAACAGCTATAAAGCCGTTGTGATTGGAGGGTCAGCAGGCAGCTTCCAGGGAGTAATTAAAATTCTCTCTCAACTGCCGAAGGGATTTCCGCTGCCCATCATCATGGCTCTGCACAGGCTTAAGCATGTGCGCCATGGCTTTGTGGAAGCGCTCTCTATAAAAAGCGTGGTACAGGTGACTGAACCGTATGATAAGGAGGCTATCAAAAAGGGAGGGGTTTACTTGGCTCCCGCCAATTACCATATGTCTATTGAATTGGGGAATTATTTTGCCCTTTCAACCGAGGAGATGGTCAATAATTCCCGTCCGGCCATCGATATTACTTTAGGCACTTGTGCTTATGTTTACAAGGAGAAATTAATAGGAATTTTGCTCTCCGGTGCCAACCGTGACGGGGCCCTGGGGATGAAGAATATTCATGATAAAGGGGGACTAACCATTGTGCAGGACCCGGCCGAGTGCATGATTGAAACCATGCCAAAGGCCGCATTGGCCGTAACCGAGATTGACCATGTCATGAAGGTTGACCAAATTGTAGACTTTTTTAAGGAACTTGATAAGCAGTATAGATGAAAACAAATGTAAATACCCTTGGGCTCGCACTGGCAGTTCTGTTTTTGATTTCAGCAGCATGGACGTACTACACCCTTTTTCAGGATAACGTCAGCCTCTCCGGTTATGGGGTGCTCACACTAACCCTGTTGATCGGTTTGGCTGCTTACTACGTAACTATTAAATCTCAGAAGGAAGTAATCGTATACCGGGAAAAAGTAATTGACAAGTACGCACAGGATAAAGCCAACGAACAATCCAGCGCGGCTACCATTACGCTCGATGACTTTAAGAATTCCATCAGTAAAGCCACCAACGAAACAGAACTGTTTCAGTTTGGACTCCAAACCATTTGCAAACATATTGAAGCGGGACAAGGCGCCCTCTATGTGGCCACCGAAGAAAACGGAAAGCGGATGGTTGAGCTGAAGGCAGGCTATGCATTAAACCTGGCAGAAAATGCCGAAGTAAAATTTGATTTCGGTGAGGGCCTCATCGGGCAAGCCGTAATGCAAAGTCAATCACTTTATATTGATGATGTACCCGAAGGATACGTAAAAATCCTTTCAGGACTGGGAAGTGCTTCCCCTCGTTATTTATTTCTTACACCCGTTAAAAATGAAAATAAAACATCGGGAGTTATAGAAGTTGCCACCTTTACAGCCTTGAATGAAACGCAACGCAACTACATTGAAAGTTGTGCCCAGGTAATGGCTCAAAAAATGAATGCAGCTTAATTATTTTGATGAACCATGAGAAAAGGACTTAACATAAGCACTAAAATTACTACGCTGATTTTTGTTGTTTCCATTGTGGCGGTTTTTGCCATCAGCTTTTTCACCTACGAACACAACCTCAAGCTCAATCGCGAAAAAGTAAATAACAACCTGAAGGTAACAGCCGATACACGCGCTCAGTACTTTTCAAACTATTTCGAAAAGATTTCTATTGCGATGCAAGTGTTGCAGGCATCTGAAACATTGAAAAGTGCCTCAGGTGCATCTTCTGCCCCTGCCGACTTCGATCCATTTGCCTCCATGGGCGGAGAAGAAGGTACTGCCGGTGAAGAAGCTGCCCCTGATACAGTTGCAGCCGAACCCGTTGAAGTAAGCGACCCGGTAAAAGATTACCTCCACGCACAAAGAGATTTATTTGGATTTGCTCACCTCTACGTTACCTCTACTACGGGTGCCATTCGCACCTCAACCGATGAAAGTGCTTCGGGCAACCTTCCGGATCCGGATGGAACTACGTTTGAGCATGCAGCTAAAGGAGTTCACTTCGGCAACATCCTGAAAAAGGATAAAGAGTATGTACTCTTCGTGGGCGCCCCTCTCTCAACGGGTGAATTGGTGCTCGCTAAAATAATTTTAACAGATGCTTTTAAAATTCTTGAAGACCATTCATCGCTGGGAAAAACGGGAGAAGTGGTGCTGGTAAAACAAGACCCCTTCACTAAAAAAATTATTTATTCAAGTCCGCTAAGGAACGATCCAAAGGCAGCACTTAAAGTATATAATCCCAATGATGCCGTTGTAAGAGATATTACAATAGTTTTTGAAGGGAGTGATGGTGAAGGAACCGGTGAAGACTATCGGGGCAAAAATGTAATTCAAATCTGGAAAAAATTAAATCGACCGGGCTGGGCTTTACTCGCAACCATGGAAATAGATGAAGCCAACGGGGATGCTTCAGGCGTACTTCGTATTTTCATTTTTGCCGGACTTTGTGTCTTATTGCTAACCACCCTTCTTTCTTTAGTGCTCTCCAAGTCATTGACACGCCCGTTAATTGACATTCGGAATACCTTAGGTTTGGTAGCACAAGGGGTGCTTCCCGAAGCCTCAGCCGACAGACATCGCGATGATGAATACGGGCAGATGGCAACACGCGTTGATGACCTTGTGCAAACATTGCGTAACAATGCGCAGTTTGCCAGGCAAATCGGTGAGGGTAACTATCAAACAGAATTCAAGCCTGCCAGCGATAACGATTTACTCGGTGTTTCGCTTCTTGAAATGCGTAACAACCTGATTGAAAATGAACGAAAAGACACCGAGCGCAACTGGATTGTACGGGGTGTGGCTGAGATTAGCGAAATTCTTCGCGCCCATGATTCCATTGAAGGATTAGGTGATGATGTGATTCGGTTCATCCTCGGCAAGATCAATGCCATACAGGGAGCATTTTATGTAGTCAACGATGATGACCCGAAAAATAAGATCATCGAGATGCGCGCCAGCTATGCCTATAGTCGTAAGAAATATTTAAAGGCGAAATTCAAATTTGCCGAAGGGTTGGTAGGTCAGGCAGCGGCTGAACAAGATGCTGTGCTTCGCACGGAAATTCCTGATGATTACGTCACCATCACCTCCGGAATTTTGGGCGACCAACGGCCTAAGTGTGTGCTTATTGTTCCGCTTATTACCAATGAAGAAGTGTATGGCGTGCTCGAGTTTGCAGGCTTTAAGAAATTCGATTCATCGCAAGTCAACTTTGTAAAAGAACTCAGTTTGATTTTAGCGCGCACCATCTTCAACATTAAGGTAAATGAGCGCACACGCAGATTACTCGAAGAGTCGCAGGCCATGAGTAATGAGTTGAAAGAAAAGCAGGAAGTGTTGCGCCAGAATGCTGAAGAGATGCAAGCCACCCAGGAAGAACTCGAGCGCACCAACCGCGAACTTGCCAACCAGGTTGAAGAAGTAAACCGCACGCAAAGCCGGATGCAGTTGCTCCTTGAAAATGCATCGGAGGTCATTACCATTTACGAACAGGATCAAACCATTCGGTATATCTCTCCATCGGTTCAAACGATTCTCGGTTATTCACAGAAAGATATGCAGGGCCGCAGCGACATTGACAAGGTACATCCGGATTACAGGCACATCTTTAATGACTTGTTCAACCGCATGAATGCCCATCCTGATGAACGCGCCACCGTGCAATTCGAATACAAAACAAAAGACGGCAGTTTCATCTGGATAGAGGCCACGGGCACAAACCTGATGTCGAACAAAGCCATTCATGGTTTCATTCTCAATGCCCGCGACATTACTGAGCGCAGAAGAGCAGAGCAGGAGCAACGAATGCGCAGTAAGATGCAGGCTCTTTCAGAAAACTCGCTCGACTTGATCACCCGGTTGGAAGAAGGAACGATCTCCTATATCAACCCGGTTATCGAGCAATATACCGGCAAAAACCTGCGTGAGTTTCTCAACAAGAAAGTGGTAGAAACCGAACTCGACAAAACCATTGTAGAAGGCTGGTTGAAAGTAGTGGAAGAGGTAAACTCCACCAATGACAAAGCCTCTGCGGAAATGGAGGTACCTTCTGAAATGGGTCAGCGCGTGATGCAGGTAAATGCGATTCCTGAATTTGACGACAACAATAAACTCGAATCAGTACTGGTGGTTTCGCACGACATCACAGAGCGGAAGATGATTGAACTTGAAATTCAGAACAAGAACAAGAAGATCACAGAAAGTATCAATTACTCGAAGCGTATTCAAAATGCCATTCTGCCAAACAACAGGGTAATTTCCCGTACACTCCCTGACTCATTCATCCTCTACAAACCGCGCGATGTGGTGAGCGGTGACTTCCCCTGGTTTGTAACGCTGAAGGATGAGGTCTTTATTGCTGCGGTAGATTGTACAGGTCACGGAGTGCCAGGCGCGATGCTTTCTTTGATCGGTTACTTCTTATTGAATGATATCGTTCGAAGCCGCAAGATCACCGAGCCCGGAAAGATTCTTGACTTGCTCGATGAGGGCGTCACCTCTACCCTACGTCATGATGAAGACCCTACCACCCGCGATGGTATGGATATAGGTCTTTGTAAGATCAATGTGAAAGACCGGGAAGTTGAGTACGCAGGTGCTCACCGCCCGCTTTACATTATGAAGAAGGGTGTAATGGATGAAGTGAAGGGTAATAAATTCCCTATCGGTGGAGGGATTTTTAAAAACCAGACCAACTTTACCAATACCAAGATTACACTTGATGCCGGAGACTCTATTTTCTTTAGCTCAGATGGCTACCCCGACCAGTTTGGCGGTGCTGATGGACGCAAATTAGGACCTAAGAAAGTGCGCGAGCTTATAGAGCGGGCGCATAGCCTGCCTATGGAAGAGGCCATGAAGATTTTTGATGATGAATGGGAAAGCTGGAGGGGCGACCACAAACAAACAGATGATGTACTATTGATAGGTATTAAATTTTAAAACGTATAACTTAGAAACTTCTAAAACCAGACTCATGAACTATATCTATGACTTGCACCGCAATATGCTGGATGCCAAGTTGATCTTGGTGTATCAGGGGGACTTCACCCAGGAAACTACCAAGTCAATTCTTGCGATGGCCGAACGCAACCTGGACTCTTCCGGTGAAGAGTCAGGGATCAAACGAAAGGTCTTCAACGTAATGGTGGAGGCTCTCCAAAACATTGTCAAACATAGCGATGAACTCATTGCCAGCGGCATGAGCAGCAACACTGCCATCTTCCTGATAGGCAAAGAATCGAATCGCTATTCGATCATGTCGGGTAATCCTATTAAAAAATCAAACGTTGCCAAGCTCACCGAAAAATTGAATCAGATTAATGGTCTGGATAAGGACGGTTTGAAAGATCTTTATAAAGAGATTATCAAGAACACAACCATCTCAGAAAAAGGAGGTGCGGGTTTGGGCTTTGTTGATATGGCCCGCAAGTCTGGCGAAAAGCTGGAGTTCTCATTTCCTGAAATGAACAGTGACTATTGTTTCTTTTGCCTGAAGGTAAATGTGCCTCGCGAAGGTGCAGAATAATTAAAAAATTTTGTGAAACTATTATAATCGAGAATTGATCATGGAAATCTTAAAATTAGAAGGCACCGAAGATACACCGAAAATAATGTTGGATGCAAAGAATGGCATCTTTGAAATTTCAGGCCGTTCATTACCTGAAGACTCGGCAGAATTTTACAGGCCGGTGCTGGAGTGGATTGGTAACTATGCCAAAAGCGCAAATCCTGCCACTGAGTTTGTGTTCAAACTGGAATACTTCAACACAGCATCTTCAAAACTGATTCTGGACGTACTTTCTGCCCTGGAAGACATAAAGGGTATGAAGATTATGTGGTACTACCATGAAGATGATGAAGATATGGAAGAAGCCGGCCAGGAATTTTCTGAACTGGTAGAAATACCGTTTGAATTTAAAACCTATTAAGAAACAAGATTTAAAATTCCTGCCTGCAGGCAGGCAGGCAAGATTCAAGATTCAGGATTGGCATTCAATTTTGAATTTTGAATCTTTTAATTTTTAATTATTTCGGATGAGTGAAGAAATACTCAAAGCGCTAACCCAACTTTTTGCCATCATCACCAAACAGGATGGCGGTGTTACCGTGAACGAACGGCAATATGTAATCAACTTCTTTCAGACTGAACTCGACCAGGATACGGTAAAAGAATACCTCGCTCAGTATGATGAGCAATCAGGGTATGGCAAAGCAGGAGCTGAAGATGAAGGCAAGAAGCTGACCTCGGTAAAAGAGTCTGTTCGGGTATTAGGTATTTGCAAAAAAATCAACAAAACACTTACTCAAAAGCAAAAGGTAGTTGTACTCATCAAACTCATCGAATTAGTAGCCACCGATAAGAATTTTACTTCTCAGCGGATGGAAATCATTAATACGGTTTCCACGGTATTTAACATTGAAAAGACTGAGTTTGACCTGATCGAAAGTTTCATCGTAAAAGAAGATGCCAGCATCATAGATTTTGCAGACATCTTATTGGCCAATTCAGATGAACACGCAGAAACAGGTAAAAAATATAAACATCAGCATGCCCACATTGAAGGTTCCCTCATCTTCATGCGCATCCGCAGTGTGGATATGTACTTCACCAAGTATTTGGGTGAGGAAACCAACTTGCTGAATGGTTTCCCCATGCAACGAAATCGGGTGTATTTGTTTTCACCGGGCAGCACCATAAAAACACAAGCCGGTGATGCCTTGTACTACAGTGATCTCGTTGCCCTCTTTAACGACCAAATACGTACTACTAAACTTTCATTTAACGCCAACATTGTCGAGTTCAAGTTCCCTAACGGAGCTATTGGATTGCGGGATGTGCTCATTGCCGAAGGTCCGGGAAAATTACTCGGCATTATGGGTGCCAGCGGTGCCGGGAAAACAACGTTGCTAAACGTAATGGCAGGACTGGTTTCTCCATCCAAGGGGGAAATCCTCATCAACGGGTTTGACATCAATAAAGACAAACAAAGAATTCATGGAGTGATCGGTTATGTGTCACAAGATGACCTCCTCATTGAAGAGCTGACTGTTTACCAGAATTTATATTACAATGCCAAGCTGTGCTTTGCGGATTTCAATGAACAGCAATTGCATGAGCGGGTAATGACGGTACTTGAAAACCTGGGCCTTGATCAGCGAAAAGATTTACGTGTTGGAAGCCCACTCGATAAGACCATCAGTGGTGGGCAGCGGAAGCGTTTGAACATCGCCCTTGAATTAATCCGCGAGCCGGCTATCCTGTTCCTTGATGAACCTACATCAGGTCTCTCCTCGCGCGACTCAGAAAATGTTATCGACTTGTTGAAAGAACTTTCGCTCAAGGGTAAATTAATTTTTGTGGTAATCCACCAGCCATCATCCGACATCTATAAGATGTTCGACAAGATGATTATTATGGATACGGGCGGATACCCCGCCTATTATGGCCCTCCGGTGGAAGCGATTACGTATTTCAAAAAATCAACACACCAGGTTGATAGTAATAAGGGGCAATGCGAAACGTGTGGTAACGTAAACCCCGAGCAGATCTTTAATATCATGGAAGCAAAGGTGGTTGACGAATATGGTCAGCCTACCAACAAGCGAAAGATCAATCCTACACAGTGGTATGAATTCTTCAAGGAACGCTTCCGTATCTCGAAAGTAGAAGACGTAAAAGAAGAACCACCCCATTCGCTCCATCTTCCTTCCAAACTTAAACAGTCAATCATATTTACTACCCGCGACACATTAGCGAAACTGAGCAACAAACAATATTTAACTATCAACCTGCTGGAAGCCCCCCTGCTTGCTCTTATTCTTGCGTTTATCATCAAGTACAAGAGTGCACCAGGCGGGAAAGAATATTTATTCCGGTTCAATGACAACTTCCCGGCTTTTATGCTCATGGCCATTATTGTGGCTCTGTTTATGGGCTTAACCGTAAGTGCTGAAGAAATTATTCGTGACCGGAAAATTTTAAAGCGCGAATCATTCCTCAACCTGAGTTGGAACAGCTACCTGATGTCAAAGCTTACGATACTCTTTACCATGTCGGCCATTCAAACACTTTTGTTCGTGCTGATTGGTAATTTGATTTTGGAAATTGAGTGGGGCATGGTGCTCCCTTTTTGGCTGATCTTATTCACGGTATCGTGTATGGCCAATGTAATGGGCTTGAATATTTCTTCAGCCTTCAACTCTGCTGTTACTGTTTATGTGATGATTCCGCTCCTGCTCATTCCTCAAATGATTTTAAGTGGACTGCTCTTCAACTTTGACAAGCTGCACAGCCTCATCAGCACAAAAGGAAAAGTGCCTGTGGTAGCGGATATGATGGCCTCACGTTGGGCATACGAAGCGTTGGCTGTTTATCAATTTAAGAATAACAGTTACGAAGAACCCTATTTCAGTTTAGAAAAAGAAGAATCGCAAGCTGACTTTAAAGCCGCGTACCTGGCTGATGAACTGAAGCGAAAAGTTCGGTTTATATCTGAAAATATTGCCGTTAAAAATGATTCTGTTCAAAAACTGGTAGCCAAAGATTTGGGCATCATCAGAAAAGAATTAAATCACGAACCCTTTAAACCGGGTTTTGAAAATGTGAACTTAGATGAGTTTCTGACACCATCAAATTTCTCTCCCTTGGCGGCCAAGCAACTCGAACAATACCTGGACACCTACAAAGCCTTCTATCAAAAGAAATACAATGAGAAGGTGGGGCTTCGCGAAAAGATGGTTGCCTTCTTCGAAAATGAAAAAGACTTTGGCTACAACCTGAACGACTACAAAAACAAATATTACAATGAAAGCCTGGCCGACCTGGTGAAAAACGTAAAAGAGCAGAACCGCATCCTGGAATATAATGGTGAATTGATTCAACAGATTAACCCTATCTTTTTAGACCCAAAGCCATCTGGACCCCTTGATTACCGGGCCCAATTTTTTGCCCCGGAGAAAAACCTGTTGGGCACCCCCGTAGGTACTTTCTGGTTTAATATTCTGGTAATCTGGCTAATGACGCTTACGCTCTATATTACACTCTATTTCGAGTTGCTTAGAAAGCTTATTGATTCATTTGGCAAAGTACCCGGCAAGGTGAATCTGCCTACTAAATTGCAACTGCCCAAAAAGAAGGAAGAAGCACCAAAAGCCTAGTTTTTGGTTAGGATAATTGAATTTTTAACTTTGTAAACCCTTAATATTACCGTTTATGAGATTTATCAAATTTGGGTTACTAATTGCCCTCTTAAGTGCCTGCGGAGGTGGTAAAAAGCCAAGTCAGGAGGAATTCATGCAGAGCATTGATTCGGTGAAAACCACCGGACCGAGCATATCAGAGGAAGTTATTGATGGAATTCTCGACCAGATCCCAAGTCCGCTTGAGATTTCAGTGCTTTTAAAGGAATCTGGAAAACGCTACAATTCAAATATTCTTAATTCAGCCGATAATATCTCAAAATACAACAGCAACTATAAAAAAGCCCTCAACCTTGGCATTTATGGTACCGACTTGGGTTATACCAACATTTATGAGCAGAATCAGGATGGCATTAAGTATATATCGGCCATTAAGAGCCTGGCGGATGGGCTTAACATAGGTCAATTCTTTGACGTGACCACTATTGGCAAACTGGCTACCAACAGCAAAAACCTCGATTCCCTTTTATTAATTACTACCCAGAATTTCAACAGCATTAACCATTACCTGCAAGAGCAAAGCAGGGCTAATTTAAGCGCCCTTTTGTTAACTGGCGGATGGTTAGAGGCCATGCATATCACCTGCAACGTAGCCGCTTCTGACCCTAACAATAAAGAATTGCAGGAAAAAATCGGGGAACAAAAGGTAATTCTTGAAAACATTATGTTGCTCCTTTCATTCTACAAAGAAGCCGATCAAAATATGGCATCATTATTGGCTGACATGGATGAGCTTAAGAAGGCGTTTGATAAAGTGAATATTACATATACCTATAAGGAATCAACCTTTGAGATTGTGGACGGAGTGATGGTTATTAAAGATAACAGCACCACCACTATCGATATCAAACCCGAAGATATTGCAGCTATCAGCAGCATTACCAATTCAATTAGAAATAAGATTATCAGTTAATAGGAGCCTTATGAAAAGATTAGCATTCTTTATCCTGTCCGTTGCCTTGCTGACTTCATCTGAAGCGATGAGTCAATGTAATGCAGACAACCTGAGCACAGCCTGTATTCCGAAACTGGCAGGAGGATTTAACTTTTTAAAAAGTTACAAAATCGATGGTGCCGGTGGATCAAAAGACAAAGTTGAATACTCGTACGTTTTTACAAAGGGTACTCAATACATGATTAATATCTGCGCCAATGCACAGCCTACTGATGGCATTATTGTAAGCTTGTTCGACAGCAACCGAAACAAAGTGGCTACCAGCAAAGTGAATGGTCAGTTTATTTCAGCCATTGCCTATCCTTGCAATGCTACCGGTATCTACTACATACAATATACGTTTGATGGATCCAGTGGCTACTGTGGTGGAAGTGCTTTAGGCTTTAAGAGATAATATCCCGAATCGAAAAATATAAAAAGCATCTTGCAGCAGCGGGATGCTTTTTTTGCTTATGGAACACCACATCACCATACCTTTCAAAGCACGCTACTTTAGGAGTGGAGATATTAATCAATACACCAAAGAGGTTTGGTTTGTTTTACATGGTTACGGACAATTAGCCTCATTCTTCATCAAGAAATTCTTAGTACTTAGTTCCCAAAATATTTGTGTCATCGCCCCTGAAGGCTTGTCCAGGTTCTATCATGAAGATGTACAGACTCGCAGCCGCGGGGGAAACAACCGTGTAGGGGCTTCGTGGATGACTCGTGAAGACCGACTGACTGATATTGATAACTATCTTACTTTTTTGAATGAAGTCTATCACCAGGAATTGAGAGACACCTCCATTCCGGTTTCCGTGCTTGGGTTTTCTCAAGGGGCCGCCACCGCTACCCGCTGGATACTGGATGAAAAAATAAACTTCAGGAGACTCATTTTGTGGGCAGGTATATTCCCTAATGATATCGACTTCAGTAAAGGCCACCATGTTTTGGAAAACAAATTAGTTCAGCTTGTTTATGGAACAAAGGATCCGTTTCTAACAGAGGAAAGAATGAAGGAATCTGCCGGACTAATTAAAAAGTTAAATATTAATCCTAATACATTAACGTTCGATGGCGGCCATGAAATTGATGAGACTGCGTTGCTGAAATTGATTTGAAACCTGGAGGAAACTACACAACCAATCAATATCCTACAATCCCCGGCAACCATCTCCTGACGCGGCTTCGATAGGTATCGTACTCTTCTCCAAAGGTTTGCTTGAGAACAGGTTCTTCATACACAACCACCATCACATGGGTGACCAGGAAAAAGAAAGCAGCATAATATAAAATGCCTAGTGACTCATAATAAATAGAGGCACCGATCAGTGCCAGCACAGCGCCTAGATACATTGGGTTTCTCACAAAACAATAAGGGCCACGAACCACCAATTTGCGCGGTGGATCAAAAGGGGCTGGCGTTCCCATTCCTACAATCACAAAAGTGAGAATACACCAAAGCGCAATCATCGCACCGGCTGTTGCTATCACAAGCCCGGCAGCCTGCTGC
>JAKEEN010000122.1 GCA_022616575.1 Flammeovirgaceae bacterium | reverse complement strand
TACGAGCGCAACATCGTGAATATTTTTTCCAAAAATACCAATGCAGTCAAATGATGAGGCATAAGCAATTAATCCGTACCGCGAAATGCGTGAGTAGGTTGGTTTTAATCCTACAAGTCCACAGAATGAAGCAGGTTGGCGAACGGAGCCACCCGTATCTGATCCTAGGGATATTCGGCACATATCGGTCATCACAGCAACAGCCGACCCTCCCGATGATCCGCCAGGTACTCGGCTATTATCAAAGTCGTTAAGAACCTGACCAAAAGCAGAATTTTCATTGGATGAACCCATACCGAACTCATCACAGTTTTGTCTCCCGATGATGATGGCATCTTCTGCTAAAAGTCGCTTTACTACAGTAGCATGATACTGTGCTTGAAAACCATTCAATATTTTACTGCTTGCTTGCAGCGGATGGTTCTTGTATGAAATCACATCTTTAAGGCCAACAATAAGTCCCGCCAGTTTCCCAGCGGTACCTTGTTTTATTTTTTGATCAATTTCATCAGCACGATGAAGTGCTTCCTGATCATACACACTCAAAAATGCATTGAGGTGTGATTTAATTTGAATGATGTTGAGATGATAGGAGACCAGGTCTCTACAGGTAATGATGCCGTGCTTCAGGTCGTGTTGTATCTCGCGAAATGATGCGTATGGCTTCAATATTATTTACCGTCTTCGAGTTTGTTTACTTCCTTCTCTGGCGCATCCACTTCCTTCTTCACATCTTTCATGGCATCTTTAAATTCGCGAATGCCCTTACCCAGGCCACGTGCAAATTCAGGAATTTTACCGGCACCAAAAAAGATAAGAATAAACAAGCCGATGATGAGCCACTCCCACCCACCAATACTTCCGATAAATACAAATACGGTACTCATAATCTTAAAATTTGGGTAAAGATACTCATAAATTCAATATTGAAAATTGAAGACTCGAAATTGATTGAGGTCAAAATTTTGAATCTTGGATTAGAATTAATCCCTGAGCCAGACCAGCGGATCGAACACGGTTGTATTTTTATAAACGCGGAAACGCAATTCCGAAATTCCTTCGCTGTTAGGTTGAACCACGCCCAACTCCTGATTGGTAGAAACTTTCTGTCCGCTTTTCACAAAAACCTCGCCCAGCCCGCTATACGTTGTGAAATATTCACCATGTTTTACTAATACAGATTTTCCTATGCCTTGTGTAAAAAGCACAGCACGAACTTCGCCCTCAAAAATACATTTAACTTTTTCGTTTTCTTTCGTTTGAATGTTGATGCCATCATTTTGAATGACGATATTTTTCAACACCGGGTGATTTTGTCTTCCGAATTTTTGTGAAACAAAACCGGGTGCAGGCCAGGGGAATTTGTTTTTGTTTTCTTCGAAGGAGGCCGACAGCCGAACGGACGCATCATTTTTCCCCGCTGCTTCACGGGCTTCGCGTGCTGCCCGCTCCATTTCTTCCCGAATAATGTCATCAATTAATTTATCAAGCCTTGTAATGGCACGTTTTGTTTCTTCAATGTCAAGTTTTAGTTTTCGCTCTTCTTTACTCAGGGATTTAACCAATGAGTTTTGTTTTTTCTTAAGCGAGGTAAGGCTATTATTTTCTTTCACTTCATCAGTGAGCAAAGCGTTCTTTTCTGATTTCCGGATCTCTATTTCATGTACCTGACCGGATAGTTCTTCCTGTACTTTGCCAATTTGCGCTGCCTGAAGCTTTCGGGTTTCGCTGTATTGTTCCATATACCGAAGGCGCATTAGAAACTGATCGAAACTGGAGGCAGAGAAAAGGAAGGTGAGACGTGTGAGGCTATTGTTGGCTTTTTGTGCCGCAAAAAGCATGGCGGCATATTCTTCTTTTAATTTCTCCAAATCTTTTTCGAGTGATGAAATGATATCATTATTCTCATCGATCTCATCATCAAGGGCATTGATCTCGCCTTGTATAGAGCCAATCAGGTTTTCCTGTTCGCGAATTCGTTGATTGAGGGCATTGAGTTCGCCTAAACTATTTTTTTTCTTGGCCGTGGTCTCACTCAGAATTTTCTCAACCTCTTTAATCTTTTCGAGATTCTGCTGCTTCTCTTTTTGTAATTGTGCTTTGGATTTTTTCTGGGCAAAAACGGGCGTACAACAAAAGAATACCAATACAAGTATGAGAATGCGCTTACCTGCGGTCATACTTCTTCGGAATGTTGAAGGGGAATTTAAGTTCTTTATCACCGACTTCTGCTTTGTTGTATTCAAACGTAATATTGGTGTTTAGCAAACCTTTCGATGTTTTATAGACCAGGTTGATAACGCCATTATATGGAAATGTTTTATCGGCTACCGATTGAAAATTTGAATAATTGATAGTCAGGATGTTTTCGGTAGAAGCTTCTTTTAACTCCACCTTCTCTATTTTCATGGAAGCAGCATTGATCAGATTCACAACATCCACCGTGCCTGCATGCTGTTTTAAAACAAAGTGACTGATTTCTTTCCCGATTTCGTCTGTCTCCTTTCGCTGCATAACGAGGTTGCCAAGAAAGGCGGCCTGAATAATGTTGTAATTGATTTCAAAATTAAAACGCTTTGAAAGTTCAGCGTATTCAAAGACATAATACTCTTTCTCTACATTGCTTCGTATGGTAATTGAGTCTTGATTAATCAACACCCGGGCGCCTGAAATACCAACCACCTGAATATCCATCCAAATTACACTATCCTTTCGTACGCGTACGTTTGCTTTCACTTCCCGTTCTTTGTTGCCATCCTTCAGGGTCATTTTGGCTTTGCCGTGAAAGTACTCAAAATCAATTTCTTCAATTTCAAGATTTGTTTTGGGTGTTGAATTGAAAAGGGGAATATGAAACTTTCGGCCGCAGGAAATAAACAGGATCGGGATGATCAGGAGCAGCCAGCGCGTACCTTTACTCATATATTTTTCTGTTCGCGATTTTCTTATTTAATAATTCACTGTTCCCATTCATGCCTCGCGCTTTTTCCCATTGGGTTACAGCTTCATCCACCTCTCCAAGTTGAAACAGAATATCCCCGTAATGCTCTATGTGAGCAGCTGTTGCCTTACCCGTGCTCACTGCCCGCTCAATATATCTTTTTGCCTCACGATATTTTTCACGCGAGTATAGAACCCAGGCGTGGGTATCCAGAAAGGTAGCATTATCAGGATTATTTTTTACCAATTGTGCAGACATTTTCTCTGCTTTTTCCAGGTTGCTCTTCCGCAAAGCAAGATAATAACTGTAATTGTTAAGGGCGATTTCGTTATTAGGATTGGCAACCAATGCTTCATCGTATGCTTTGTCTGACTTGTCATATTCTTTCAGGGCATTGAATGCATCCCCTAAAATGCCGTTGACTTCACTGATGAAGGATGGATTGTTGGTTGTGAGTTTTTTTGCCTGGTCTAGAGAACTAATGGCATCACGGTATTTCTTCTTTCTGGTTTCAGCATATCCCTTAAAATAATAGAGCATGTTTTGATTAGGGTAAAGCTCCAGGCCTTTGTCTGCATGTTCAATCACATGGTCGAATTGTTCAAGTTGTGTTTCGAGATACAACAGGTTTTGCCATACTTCGTAAGAGATTTCGTCAAACGAAATAGCACGAAGGTAGTGCTGCTGCGCTTCATTGTATTTGTCTATCGATAAGTACAAATCGCCTCCGATAATATGTACGCTTGGCTCTTCGGGGTAGGCCGCTGCCAGCTTTTCAAACAAACGAATCGCAAAAGCTTCTTTATCACTATCGGCATCGCTCTTGGATTTATTTTGATTAAGCTCTGCATTATACGTGCTCAGTACAATGAGCTTACTATTGAATTCTACTTGTGGATTTTCAAATATGGAAAGGAGCAGGGAACGCGCTTTTGCTTCTTGATTGGTATCGCGGTATAAGCCGGCCAACAACATAGCCGCACCAGGTTGATCTTTATATGCCGCCAGGTATTTTTCCAGGTAGTTGATTGCTAACGTTTTTTCATCATGCTGAGACAGGTATTCGGCAAGTCCGACAACAAACCGTTCTTCATCGGGAAATGCTTTAATTAATTTTTCTCCTTCTTCAATGCCTGCTTTATGATCGCCTTGCTCGAAGTACAAGCGAAGTTTCTGAAGGGACGAAGTTTCATTCACACCAAAAACGGCTTCTGCCCGGTTGTATGCTTTAATGGCATTATCAAATTGATGTGCATATTGATAGACGGCTGCCAGTTCAAACAGGTAGTCTTCTGAGTCTTTCACTTCTTTCAAAAGGGTTTCATAGGTTTGGGCAGACTTATCAAATTTGCCCATACTGTTGTAAATGTTGGCGGCTAGCAGATAAAAATATTTATTTGTCTTATCGAATTTAAGGGCCTGTTCTGCACTTAGCGAGGCGCGAATAAGGTCGTCCTCTTTGGAAGACTTTGAAAGTACTTCTGCAATTTTATAATGAACGGTACCTACTTCAGGATTTAGTTCGAGTGCTTTTTGATAATAGACTAATGCTTTGGCGTAATCTTCAAGGATGAAATATTTTTCACCTTCTGCGAAATGGAATTCTGCCTCTCGCTGACGGGCACTGGGGCTTGTAACTTCAGGTTTTTTTCTTTTTTGAGCAAAGCTTTCAGGCGATGCCAATACCATCAGCAATAAAATGAGTACGAAAGATTTACGTATTGCCTTCACCTGAATAATTGAATTGCATCTCAACCTGAAATAGCCTGTAAAACTAACGAAAAATAGCCACTTCCTGTTCAGGACTTTAGCCCTCTCCTTTCAATGAAAAACACGATGGAAACAAATAGTGCAGAAATAATCAAATCGCCCCCAATAAGCAGCCACTGATTAGCGTGCGTCCAATATGAGGCGAGTATTATCAGTATCATGGTAACGAGGATGTATAGAGAATCTTTTCCGATAGAATACGGAATCGGATAATTTTTTTGGCCTAACCAATAACAGGCAAGAGCCATCAGGAAGTAACAAGCAACTGCAGCCCACGCAGAACCCAAATAGCCAAGTTGAGGGATAAGAACATAATTGGCTGCGATAGTAACGATGGCGCCACCGGCTGTAATCCAGGTACCTGCATGGGTTTTGTCAGTGAGTTTAAACCACACACTGAAATTGTAGTACACTCCAAGAAACAGATAGGCCATCAACAACAGAGGCACAATCGTAAGCCCTGACCAATAGTTATCACCAATGAAATATCGAAGTATATCCAGATTAACACTTACACCGAATAAAACAATACAACCAACAACCACAAAGTAATGGTTGACCTTAGCGAACAAGTCTGGAGAATTTTTGTCAGATGCATGGGTAAAGAAAAATGGCTCAGCCGCGTATCGGAACGCCTGGATGCCGAGATTCATAAAAACACCAAATTTATAGCAAGCGGAAAAAACACCGAGCGCTTCTTTATTGGTTTGCCCTTTGTAAAAATTTTGGGGCAACCACCAATCGAGAGTGAGGCGTGAAAACATTTCATTTGTCATCCCAGCCAACCCTGTGAGCATTACAGGATAAGAATAGCTTAACATTGCAGGTGACAATTTTTTATCAAAAGCCGGTCGCCATGAAATCAACGGTTTTATGAAGAATAGTATGTACACCAGGTTGGCAATCAGGTTGGCGATAAAAACATACCCGATCCCAATCGCAGGGTCGTAATCCACCTTCAGGAAGTAATAGTTGAGACCTAGTTGAATAAGTACGTTGATCACTTTAAAGGTGGCAAACTGCAACGCTTTCTTTTGCAGCCGGAGTTGGGCAAATGGAATAGCAGCTAATGCATCTGTTAATAAGATAAGGGCAACAAACTGAATAATATCAGGGGAGTTGCCGACCCCCAACGAAGTGGCAATTCCTGGCGATAGCAGAATCATTAAAACAGTAAGCGGAACACTAATAAGGACAATACAGGTATGGGCAAGGTTAAATACCCTGTTAGGCTCTGCGCCTTCTTTGGTGGCAAAACGAAAAAAGGCTGTTTCCATACCAAACAGGTAAACCACATTAACAAATGCAGCAAATGCATAAATCTTTGAAATATCTCCGTATTCGGCCTTTTCAAAGGTGTTGATTGTATGAAGGGGAACCAGGAGGAAGTTTAAGAAACGCGGTAAAATGCTGCCCAGGCCATATAAAATCGTTTCGCCAGCAAGTTTTTTGATTTTAGTCACTCAGTTTTTTTGCAAGTATATAAATGAAATTCAAAAACCAAGTTTAAAATCCTGGTGAAGGGGTTTCCAAATTCCATTTTGGATAATCTCTTGTCCGTTTTTTGGAATTTATAGTCTTTAAACCAACAGAGAACCAGGTTTAGTTACATTCTAGGCACTTGGCATATAAATTGACAAACAGACAGCATTAAGAAAAATAGAGTAATTTTGAAGTTTATTTTGACGTAGCATAAGGAGCCCAATCCAAATGAAAAATTTAGTCGTTTTTATCCTCTTTTTCGGGGTATATACAGCACTTTTTGGCCAGACCAGAACCATTTCATCGTCCGGAAATTGGGATGCCACAGGAACGTGGACCGGTGGTAACATTGCCGATGTGTTATCTGAAGACGTTGCTATGAATAATTCCACATCTGTTACCGTGCAAAGCGGGTTCAACTATACGGTTGGGAACTATACTACCAATAATACCAATACCATAACGATTGACAATGGAGGGCAGTTAAATCTTGGGGATGCTAGCAATAGTAGAGACTTTAATTCGAATAATAATACAGTTATCAATGTTGACGGAATCCTAATTATTTGGGGTGACTTAGTTGTGAATAATAACCTTGTTCTCAATGTAACAGGCACCCTGATTATAAAGGGCAATATTGATATGAACAATGGCGGCTCATTAACAATTTCTGGAAATATGGATGTAGACGGGGATTTTATTGGTGGAAATAATACCTCGCTCGATGTTGATGGGACACTGAATATTGATGGAAATGTGTCTGTGGGTAATAATTCTACAGCGACAGGAACAGGAAGTATCACGGTAGGCGGGTCTTGCTCAGATGGAAGTTCAGCTAACTTTTGTGGACAGGGACCGTTTCTCCCGGTAGAACTGGGTCATTTTTCAGCCACTTTTGACCAGGAAAAAGTCAGGCTAAACTGGTCAACATTATCAGAGCTTGATTTTGATCATTTTGAAATCGAACGTTCTGTTGATAATCTCGAAGAATGGAAATTGTTAGGCTCTGTTTGGTCAAAAGCTAATGGCTATTCAACTTTTAGAATTGATTATGAGTATATCGATGAATCTCCCTTATTAGGATATAATTATTACCGATTAAAAGCAGTCGATTTTAATGGTAGCTACGAATATTTCGGACCCGTGTTGGCTAACTATGAAGGAGAAGCCAGGCAATTGATAATTTACCCTAACCCGTCTATCGATAGAACGAAATTGAATTTCCGAACAAACTTTACCCCCGGTGAGTTTGATGTTATCACTTTGTTAGACCACATGGGTCTTTCAATGGGAAAGGCTGTAGTTAATTATAATGTAGGAACTGTTTTTTCTTATTCCGAAATGAAACCGGGTGTGTACTTTTTAAAATACTCAGGTTCCTTCAATAAAGTAGTTCGGGTTATTGTGCAGTAAGCGATTCGTAAACCGGTAAGTTCGTTAAGATTTCCCTAGTCATTTCTTTTAATCCGAAACGGTGATTCCATCCCCAATCCAGTCTTGCTTTGGAGTCATCGATAGACTGCGGCCACGAGTCAGCAATGGCTTGTCTGAAGTCCGGATTATAGGTAATCTCAAATTCCGGAATATGCTTTTTAATCTCCTCAGCAATTTCTGACGGACAGAAACTCATCGATGAAATATTGTAGCTCGACCGTTCCTTAATTTTTTCTGAGGAGGCCTCCATTAAATCCAACGTTGCTTTCACTGCATCATCCATATACATCATGGGCAGGTAGGTGTCTGGCTTCAGAAAGCATTCGAATTTTTTATCGCTAAGTGCTTTAAAGTAAATATCAACAGCATAATCTGTGGTGCCTCCTCCGGGTTTTGTTTTGTACCCGATTAAGCCGGGATAACGCAAGCTCCGCACATCCACACCCATTTTATGATAATACCAATGACACCATCGCTCGCCTGCTTGCTTAGTGATCCCATAAATGGTCGTTGGATCCATAATAGTGTCCTGCGGGGTATTTTTCTTGGGGGTTGTCGGTCCAAAGGCAGCAATGGAGCTTGGCCAATAAACTTTGTCCAATTTAAATTCAACAGCCGCATCCAGCACGTGAATCAACCCATCCATATTCAGATGCCAGGCGAACTTTGGATTTTTTTCACCCGTGGCCGAAAGCACGGCTGCTAAATGATATACCTGCGTGATTGCATTTTTCTGAATAAACTCAAACAAATGCTTTTGCTTAAGTACATCAAGTATCTCAAAATTACCTTGAGTCAAAATTCCCTGGGGGTCTTTTATATCGGTGGCAATCACATTTTCTTTGCCGTAAAGATTCCAAAGGCCTTGCGTTAATTCAGAACCTAGCTGTCCGCCAGCGCCAATGACCAGAATTTTATGCTTCTTCATTACTTCTCTTCAGGTGCGAAATT
>JAKEEN010000121.1 GCA_022616575.1 Flammeovirgaceae bacterium | reverse complement strand
GGTAAAGGAAGCACTTCACACATGCTTGCCTCCGTGTTTCAGGAAGCGGGTTACACAACAGGCCTCTACACGTCTCCACATTTAAAAGAATTTACCGAGCGAATCCGCGTCAATGGTGAGGAGGTAGAACAGCAATTTGTCATTGATTTTGTCAATCGCATTCGGCCCTTAATAGAAGAAATACAGCCGTCTTTTTTTGAAATTACCGTGGCGATGGCCTTTGATTAATTCGCACAAAAGCAAGTGGACATCGCGATAATTGAAACTGGATTAGGCGGGCGCCTGGATTCCACAAATGTGGTAATGCCGGAACTTTCAATTATCACTAACATTGGGTTGGATCATACAGATCTGCTAGGCGATACCCTAGAAAAACTTGCCTTTGAGAAAGCGGGCATTATAAAAAGAAATGTTCCGGTTGTGATTAGCGAACATCAGGCCGAAGTTGCTCATGTGTTTCAGAAAAAGGCCAGGGAAGAAAATGCTGCCATAACCTTTGCCTCAGATACATTTTCAGTCAAGCAATTGGAGGACTTGTCATTTCAAATTTCGGGTAATGGAAAGGTCTGGTCAGAAAGATTGAAACTTGCTTTACAAGGAACCTACCAGGAGAAAAACATCCCCGGTGTATTAAAAGCTCTTGAAACTCTCTCATCGCAATTCAGTATTTCTAAAGACAAAATTATCGCAGGACTCGAACGGGTGGTTGAAAATACCAGGCTGAAAGGCCGATGGCAAAAATTATCAGATAAACCTCTTATAATTTGTGATACCGGTCACAACCTTGATGGGGTGAAAGAACTGGTAAAGCAGATCCAAAAACAAACGTATAAAAACCTGCATATCGTATGGGGTATGGTAAAAGACAAAGATGTTATGCCCGTACTTTCTATTTTACCAAAACACGCTTCCTATTATTTTTGCCAGGCGAAAATACCCCGTGCTCTGGATGCTCATGTACTCTGTGAAAAAGCAAGGGAGGTGAGACTGAGTGGGGTTGTAGTGCCTGATGTGAATGAGGCAATTGCCTCAGCAATGAGCCGTGCAGATAAAAATGATTTTATTTTTATTGGTGGGAGCACGTTTGTGGTGGGTGAGATAATGGATATATAGTTGTTAGTTGATAGATATTAGTTGTTAGTCGATAAACTGATATAGCAATTTGCGATGTAAATGACTTGCCTGTCACATGCATTTGTTCAAAGCCACTTCACGTATGGCCTCACCCCTTCAGGGAGCCTGCAATTCGCACAACTTGTGCTACCCCTCTCCAGCGGGGAGGGGTCATTCAAGTTAATCGATAGCTGTCACGATGATGGGGTGAGGCCAAAAGAGAGATTAAATGGGCTTAAACTTGACAAAGTAGGATTAGTTGTAAGTCGATAAACTGATATAGCAATTTGCGATGTAAATGACTTGCCTGTCACATGCACATGCTCAAACTAACTAACAACTAAGAACTAGCAACGAACAACCAACCTAAAGAGTGAAAAGAAAACTCGAAAGATTTAGAATCATAGAAGAACGGCAGAATGTTATCGAGCCCAGTAAGCCTGCGTATACAACGATTAAGGGAAAGTGGCGAAGCGATCATTTCAAAAATCAAAACCCGATTACCCTTGAGTTAGCATGTGGCCGGGGAGAATACACAGTTGGTTTGGCAGCGCTGTTCCCCGATCGAAATTACATTGGCATTGATATTAAAGGCGAACGCATCTGGAAAGGAAGCACCTGGGCTGTTGAACGGAACCTTTCTAATGCTGCTTTTTTGCGAACAGAGATTTCTTTTCTCGAAGCATTTTTTTTGACAAGTGAAGTAGACGAGTTGTGGTTGGTGCATCCCGATCCGCGGCCAAAGAAACGCGACATCAAAAGAAGGTTAACGAGCCCCCGGTATTTGGACATGTATAAAAAACTAGTGAAGCCCGAAGGATTTATCCGGTTAAGGACTGATAACACAGGGTTGTATGAATATACTTTAGAGACACTTCAGTTGCGAAGTGATATAAAGGACCTGGCCTTTACATCAGACATGTATGCATCTGAACTTCGCCCCGAATGTTTTGATATCACTACCCGGTACGAAGAAGAATTTGTGGCAAAAGGAGAAAAAGTGAAGTATCTTCGATTTAGATTTATACACTGACAATGCCAGACACCACCAACTACGAGTTAGAAGAGAAATTTCTGCAAGCCGACCGGTTTATCAATGAAAATCGGTTGAAAGAAGCGGCCACTTTGCTGGAAGAAATCTTAGCAGAGGCCCCTGACTTTGGCAAAGCACACAACCACATGGGTTGGTTGTATGAAACCAAGTTTAAAAACTACGCCAAAGCAGAAGAACATTATCGGTTAGCTTTAAAATTTTCGCCCGAGTATCCTGCTGCTTATTATAATTCTGCTTATTTATTGTCTGCCCTTCGCAGGTTTGATGATCTGGAGAAATTACTTACGGATGCCATCAAAGTACCCGGCATCAACTACGCAACCATTTACAACGAATATGCCTTACTTCGCGAAATGCAAGGTAAGCTTGATGATGCAATACATTATTACAAACTGTATATCCAGAATTCATACGATTCAAAGAGTATCGACAATGCAGCCGAAGCCATTAACCGGTGCGAGCGAAAGAAACAATTACTTTAGATCAGATAATCTGATTGTTCAGAGCAAAGTTGATCAGTTGGGAAGTACTGTGCAAACCGGTTTTTCGTAGAATATTCTTGCGATGAGTCTTTACCGTATGTTCGGCTACAAAAATCTTGTCGGCAATCTGCTGGCTGGTAAGCCAATGCTGTCATGGTCGTAAGACCTGATCAGCATGGAGATATTTATTGATTTTAGCATGTACCTCACGCTGGTTACTAATTGCAATGGTCCGGACACGGAAGAGATGCGTTGACAATTAACGAAGAGGGTGTATTAGGTATTATAGGTTCTTCACCTGTCACCTTTACATTACTTGATACCTTGGTATGGTCAATGGGTGCTGCACTTTCTGCAGATACTTTTGAATATATATCGATAAGGTCTTTACCATTTTTATCTATTGGTATCAATACTACATCATCATGTTCTACCAGTTCGCCATCAATTTTGTCAATGCTTCTCGTAAAATACAGTCTTATTCCGGCACATTCTTCGCAAGAGGCCAGAAGTTCTTCAATTTTATTTCTTCCGAAGACAACAGCCCTTGGCTGACTATCATCTATTTTTCCATAGCGTGATAATTGCCAACTCCCATGCGCACTGGCAGCTATATCAGCGTTAATGAACTTACCAACGTCCATATAGCTTGTGATCGTGTTTGTTTCATGCACAGATTGTTCTTGCACGCGTACAGGCTCTTCGTTGTCGGAGCAAGAAACAATAAGTAAAACTAAGACAAAAGCAATGTTCTTAGAATGCCAGTTAAGGGATTGAAGTGTTTTCATAAAAGATAAGTGTTAAGTTTTAAATAATGATATGTATTCTTTTTTTAAGAACACAGAGAATTGATCAACATACATGTAGGACTGAATATCGTTTGTACACAACAATGAATTTGGAGTTGTGCTGAAATATAAATAGTATGCTTATGATTAAAAATAGGACTAACTCCCAGCCAAGCTCAGGCATTGGCAAACGCTTTGTAATTTGAAATTTATAATTTTGAATCGATAACCAATTTTGAAACACTTAGGAATCTCCGGGGGCGGCACTAAAATATCCGGACTGTTTGGTGCAGCCGAAGTATTGTTAAAAGAGAAGGGCTTCAAGCCCGATGTGATCTCTGGCATTTCCGCGGGGGCCATTTTATCCGTGCCGCTGGCGTTGGGCAAATTCGAAGAAGTAAAAGACATTGTTCTCAATCTTACACTGGATACCTTCTTCAGCAAGAAACCTGTAAGGAGCAATGGCTCTTTTCATCCTATGGCCATTGTCCGTGCTATTTTCGGCAAGCCCTACCTTGGTAAGCAAGGCAATCTTGAAAAGACTATTCGAAAAGTAGTGTCTGAGGAAGAGTTTAATCGCTATAAAAACGATCCCACATTGCCTGCCTGCATCGTTGGCGCGGTGGACTTTATAACCGGGCATCGGTATTATTTTAACCTCAAAAATGTTTCTTACAAAGAATACCCGCGCATGGTCAATGCTTCTTCGTCTATTCCCATCTTTACAAGCGGCATTCAACTCCCCATCGATGGAAAGCCTGCGTATTTGTATGACGGTGGTGTGCGTGACCACATCGCCAGTCACTATGTATTGGCAGAAAGTGAATTTAAAGATCGGTTTACCGAAAGTGTTTCTATTTTCTCACGTCCTGAAGATTACAAAGCCCTGAGTGAAGAGTTTGATGACAAGAATGTAATCAGT